>JBCCSU010000032.1:0-27452 GCA_039199635.1 Bacteroidota bacterium
ATAAAACCAGATGGGCAAAGAAAAGAAGATAATATATCTGCGTATTTGAAATCATATAAAACAGAAAAAGAGGACACTCTCATGCCCTCCTTTTCCAACTTATACTTGTTATAATCAGCGCGGATCTACAGGGACGATATAAATATCATCCAGGTATATCTCACCTTTTCCTCTGAACCTCCAGAAGATCTGCCCGGTAGCATCTCCGGAGGCAGTAAACCGTGTAGAAAGGGTGGTCCATTCACCGGTAGGCAGCGTGGTAACATCCCATATCACCATGTCACCCCAGCCAGAAAATTCAGGACTAAAGAGTCTCAGACTAGAAGGCCCGAAGTTATTTGGATCATCACGGTCTCCTCCGCCTTGTGCTTCGTCCCAATTGAAATATTGATCAGCGGATACCACGAATACTGACACCTTAATTAGATATTCTTGACCATTCGCAAAAGATAGCGTATTTCCATCTAAAGCTGTTTCAATATCTGTATTATTCTGATCTAAGTTATTCACAAAATGAGATAAATTATCTCCCTCAAATGCTGCCTGATCATTAGCTCCTAGTGAAGTAACTACTACATCAGCAAAATTCGGACTGTAAACCGTAAATTCTTCCCCGGCAACAATCATACTCCAGACACCCTCACGTGTATCCTGTGGAAATCCATAAAAGGCCGTCTGTCTAAACGGCAAAATGTTTAAATCTTCAGCACCCGTCTCAAATGTATTTAGCTCAAATGAACCATTGAACTGCAAGTTCTGGGATACAAATTCTTGACTGAAATCAGGCAAGGTTAGTCCTTCAAAATCTTGTAATCCTCCTGAATAGGAAACAAAAATAGAATCGGAACCAAAGAAATTCTCAGTCATTGTAATGAGCAGTACCGAATCACTATCCACTGCAACGGAATTAATAGATAAGTCATTAGCAGCCACACCAAAATTCACTACGTCCACGGTAAAGTCGGCAGCAGAAGCAGTAGAAGCATCCAGGTCTTTGGAAAATCCGAAAGCCACCGTATTGTTATTTCTTACTTCGCTTCCTACAATAGTTAAAGGTGTAACAACCGTAAATAAGTCTGCCAAGGTCAAAGTATTCGTATCCTCTACCCCAGTTGTTGTTCTCTCTGAAGATATGGTAACATTATAATTTCCCGCAGCCCCGTATACTACGTCTACCGCACCCCCAACAGGTACATTGCTGACTGATGCAGGATCACCTCCTTCGAATGTAAAATCAGTGGTGTTAGCACTACCGGTAGTAGTGTTGGTGAATCGGACCGTAGCTCCTGTACTAATAACGTTTACTGCCCCCCCGGTAAGATCAAGTACCATACCATCGGAGCCATCTTCATTCACGAGTACCGCAGTTGCACTTGATGTTAGTATATCAAATACTTCCACGGAAATGGTTAATGTAGTTGTAGGATTAACAAAATTGGCCGGGTAGGTTCGGGTCACCACAATCTCATAATCACCTGCTTGCGAAAATGTGACATCGGCCGAATTACCGTTTTCAGTTATTGTTACACCAGTTGATGGAGTTGCTGACCACGCAAATGCGGTAGCATCAATGTCATTATCAGTGAGTGTAATGGATGTACCCACTACAGCCAGCTCATCCGCTGTACTATCGCTGTTCTCTAATTTAGGGGCCTCATCGTCATCTGAACATGAGATCATGGTAAGCATGCCCAGCAGCGCAAAAAATAATAATAGTTTTTTCATATTAACTTAAAATTTGATTAATAAATGAGATTTGAATATTCAGCTAATTTCTAGAAATCCACCTTAGAATAACTGAACAAAATATCAACAATATGCCGTTTTTAAGGCGGTGGACGCTGTTCAACTTCCTCAATGACCAAATCATCGACAAACAACTTGAAGGCACCAATAGAACGCATATGAATTGCTGCAAAACCATCGCCAACATTGGTAAATTCTCCGTTAAGTTCAAACCACTCGCCTTCTCTCCAAAAGTCTTTGGCGTTGGAAGCCCTGGAGTCAGAAGGATCTCTCACTTCCAGGGTTACCACTTTGTCCGTTTTTTGCCATAGGTATAATGAAAACTCTTGGAGATCGAGATCTGCCAATCCGGTAGGTATTTCGTAGCTTTCTATAAATGCCCAAATTTTCACCCTATATATAGCGGCATCTCTCAAGGTCAATCTTAGATCTTCTCCGTCAAAATCGGGATTATCACCAAAATTAGCGTTTAGAATCACCTCTGACACAGACCTATCCGGATCAGTAGGATTTCTTCCAAATGACTCAAACTGCATACTTCGGGTGCCCGTTCTTACCTGTACAGGTGATACTGAGGGGGGCGAAGGCAAAGGTTCAACAGGAAATAGTGTTGGGCCAAAGTTCCAATCGGTTTCATCTTCAAATCCTCCGAACTCCGCGGCTAGATTTTCAAATTGCCACTCTAGAATCTCATCAGAAAAACTAGCTATAGCAATACCATCAGCCGATTGGACCGTGCTTCCACTGTAAGCAATGGTGATAAGATCTGAACTATAAATGGGTTGCCCAAGATCTAACAAAAGTAAATTATCTTCTGCTCCGTCCCCGACTCGGGCTTCCATAACCGGAAATAGCTGATCAAATATTTGATCTATGCCATTTTCGTCAATGAATGTATTTTCTACACGGATACTAAAATTCCCTTCACTTCCGGTGGGATCGTCCAAGGTTCGACTATACTCAAGGGCGATGACGTTATCACTAAACCTGAAAATATTTTCTAAAAGAATGGGCCTTGTAGATGGTATAACCTCAATAAAATCCGTTAAAACTATTTCATCTGATCCTTGGGGTTTGGTTCGAAAAGGATTGAAAGTTAAATCGTATCTACCAAGACGGCTGTATTTGATATCTACGACACTATCCGGATTATCAATCACCCGCGCAATTTCAGGTCTGGCACCCAGAGATGTATATTCAAGTACGGTTGGTGCACCTATGGAATTTTGTTTAAGTCGTATGCTTTCACCCGCCATTAATTGGTTTAAAGCACCACTGCTCATATCAAGTTCTGTACTATCAGTACCATCTACAGCAATATAAAAGGCTTGGAACTGAGCTTGAACACTATCTACTACGGTTACGATAAGGGTAGTATCGATCTTATCTGAAGATCGAAAAGTTTGCGTACGCCAATCATAAGGGGGTTCTATAAAATCTAGACTAAGGCTTACCTCATACGTACCGGTTTCAAAAAATGTAACTTGTAATACATCTTCGTTTGTTGCGGTCATATCAGTTACATCACCACCAGGAAAAATCCACTCTCGTGATTCTACGCCAATGGATAAATCCGCAAATGACTCAAAGCCGTTAATTTGAACAATAGGCCTACCGGTACCAAAACCTGTGGTTACGTGAATATTTGATGGTGTATCAGAAGGTTGTTCATATTCATCGTCATCGCAGCCAAGTAGGGTGACTATCGATAAAACCATTAAGTATTGAAGTAATCTTTTCATCTCATTTCAGTTTAGTTCAATCCTTCGTTAAAATTTAACTCTATGAAAGGAATAGGAAAGTAATCATGTGATTCAGGAGAATATCTGTCGAGCTGGACTTGCGCGCTTTGGTACCTTTCAATCGCTCTGCCTAGGAAAAAAGGTTCCGGTTCCACGCAGACTTCTCCGCAAAACTCTAAAATACCGTTATCCACAAGCCCTGTGTCTCCGGTCTCAGGATCAGTGAACTCCATGGTGTAGACATGATCATCTTGATTTTGAAAGGCTTCTCTAACTAACCCCCAACGAACCAGATCATTCCATCGAATCGCCATTCCTTCAAACGACAACTCAAGCACTCGCTCTACAAATTGTATATGTGTCATTAAACTACTAGCACTTAAAATAATGAAGGGATGTCCATCACTATTTATAGGATTCACTCGTCTATGTAACTGGGGTATTCTACCTGAATTGTTATTTCTATATTCATCAAGGGTGATAACTCCGGCTCTTTCTCTTACCCTATCTACATAAGTAAGCGCTTCTTCTAATGCGCCATCACCATCTCTATTCAAAATAGCTTCAGCGTACATCAAATAAACATCGGCTAATCGAATGATTCGCTCATTTATACCCGATCTGGATAACTGCCCCTCACTAGAAGCTCGATACCAGTTGGTCCCTTTCTTCCAGTAAGCACTTTCGGCCCCACCATTGAACCAATCAGCAATCTGTCTTAGGTCTCCTGTTTGCTGATAATATTGCCCGTTTAATGGACCATCATCTTGTCTTAGAAAAGCAATCGACCAGTATGCTCTGAGTGAATAGGTGTTCCCGCTATTTATGCCATTATTTGGGTCTGGAACGTCATCTTCATACAATTCATGCACCCAATGTGTTGGCACACATACCCTAAATCCACCGCGTAACTGAGGGGCTGCCTGCTTCCCTTTAAAAGTAGCTTCTGAGCTTAACCCGGCACCAATATCATCACGAGGCTGGAATGCACCAGCAGAAATACCTTCTCTAACATTATCGTTGAATGAAATCTCGAATATCGATTCCTCATTAAATTCATTTAGCGAAGTGAAGTTATCACCAATATCAGGCATCAAAGAATACAAATTTGAATCTATTATTTCTTTGAAAAAGGTAGCTGCTGTATCCCAATTCTCTTCGTAGAGATGAACTTTTCCTAAAGCCGCAGTCGCGGCACCCCAGGTTGCTCTTCCTAGATTTGACTCATCCCAAGTATTGGGGAGATTCTCTCTAGCAAATTCTAAGTCTGGGAAGACCACAGTATCTAAAATTTCATCTCGCTCAGTCAAAGGTTTGCTAAAATCTTCCTTTACTTTCGGAGCTTTTAAATGGAGAATACCTTGATTATAACTATTCAGAATCCAGAAGTAAAACATACCTCGGAGGAACCGGGCTTGCGCCATTACTGATGTTATTTCCTCCTGCGTAAAATCTTCATTAGGAGTAAATCCTTCTAAGTTTTCAATTACCTGGTTCGCCCGGAATACTCCGGTGTATAACTCTTGCCATCGCCACTGTACGTACCAACCAGCGTCCCACTCTAACTGATGATAGATGTAGGCAAAACCGTAAAAATCAAAAGAACGTCCCACATCTGATTTTATATTTTCGTACTGTGACATATTAGCTCCTCCCACAGCTGCCCCCTGGAGTGCACCATAAACCGTGACCAAACCCTGTTGAAAATCTTCTTCCGTTTGCCAAAATGACTCTTCCGGCAAGGCGTTCGGATCCTGAAGGTCTAAGAAGTCTTCTTCACACGCATTCAAAAGAAATGCACATCCCGTTAATAGTAAAAGTCTTAAATATTTCATCTTTTAGAAGTTAAATTTTAAGCCACCAATGATTCTTCTAGATACAGGGTAATTACCCTGATCAACACCTCTATTGAAAAAATTACCACCCGTAAATCCTATTTCAGGATCAAACCCTGAATAGTCGGTAATAGTGAAAATATTTTGCGCGCTGAAATAAATACGCAAAGTTTCGTTTCTATTCTTAATGATATCCAGTGGCACGTTATAGCCAATAGTTATATTCCTCAATCTTAGATAAGTTCCATCTTCCAGAAACTGATCTGACCACGTTTGGAAGTTGGGGTGACTCCCATTTCTCCGTAAAGAAGGTATATCTGACTCGGCATTGGCCGGTTGCCATTGGAATAAAAGATCTCGGTGTCGTGCAGTCTGATAAGCAAAGGCTTTTGCCCCGTTATACACTTCTGCACCGTGGGAATAAAAAAGCTGAAAAGAAAGGTCGAAGCGTTTGTACTCAAAAGTACCATTTAAACCTACCTCGAATTCAGGAGTACCGGACCCCATAAAAACTCGGTCTTCATCATTCAGCACACTATCACCATTTACGTCAATATATCTCAGGTCTCCAAGTCGAGGTGTCGTTTGTAGCTGAGTAAAAGAAGCGGCATATGCAGCAGAATCCTCAGAGGTTTTGATAGTACCATTGGTAGGTATGAGAAAAAAAGAAGCAACCTCGAAACCTTCTGTCAGAAACGTAGTGGCCGCTCCACCAGGTGTAGGAGAGCCCCCACCTATGCCAAATCGACCTTGACCTTCAACCAGTTGTTCAACGGTATTGGTGTTTTTAGTGAAATTAGCAGTGATGTTATATTTAAAATCCCCTTTCGAATCGTTTAATCCTAAACTTAACTCAATACCTTCGTTGACCATATCTCCAATATTTTCTAGACGAGTAGTGAACTGTCCCCCTCCCTCGATGTAAGTACCCGTAGAAGGAGGTAATGATACCGGTAGTAACATATCCCGCTTCGAGTCGCGGTATAACTCAAAAGCCACGGTCAATTTATTATTGAAAAGAGAGGCATCGATACCAATATTTCTTTTAATGTTGGTTTCCCATTGAATTTCCGGATTAGGGATAGAACGTTGGGCAGATCCAATCAGGAAATTAGGATTATCTTCTCTGCCGAAAGTGTAATTAGAACCGATAAAAACTGCCGGACTAAACTGATACTGAGCGATAGCTTGATTTCCCACCTCGGCAAGGCTACCTCTAATCTTTAAACTCGTTAAGACCGACTGATTTAAATTCTGCATGAATGGCTCATCCATTACATTCCATCCCGCAGATACGCTTGGAAAATAACCGAATCGATTTAACTGACCAAAATTCGAAGACCCGTCCCTTCTCAAACTGGCTGAAAAAAAGTATCTGTCTTTGTAACTGTATTGTGCCCTGACCAAGGCACCCACTAACGTATTTTCTGTCTTGGTAGGCGTATTAATGTTCGTGGTTACCATTCCTTCCGGATTCTCAATACGCTGATTACCTTCCGTTTCGTTGACAAATTTTTCCCTGGTATAAACTAAATTTCCAGTGAATGCATGATCGCCTATTATTCGTTTGTAGGTTAATATGTTTTCAACCGTCCATTTGGTAAAAGTATTTTTACCTGTACTTGTAATTATATTTGGTCTGGATGACAATTCTTCAACTACACCATTTTCAGCCAGGATGATGAATCTCGGACTGAAAAACCTGCCTTCTCCGATCGTTCGATTACCACCTCCCCTTATCTGGAAGGTTAAACCATCAATAATCTCATATTGCAGACTGAGCGCAGCATTAAGATCTGTGGTTTCACCGGTTGATTGATTGGTAAGGGAGCCGGCAAATCCACCTATGTTTTGTGGATTCTCAAAGGGTAACTCTACGGTATCGGTAGCTAAAGATTCCGGTAAGGGTTGATAGGGGCGCTGTGCGATTGCACTTTGATAAAGACCCCCTGGTTGACCAGTGGTACCCGGTTCAAACTGACTTTCATCAAATTCAACTGCAAAATTTGCGTTAACCTGAAGCTTTCCCTTGCTGTACCCTGTATTTAACCTGGAGGATAAGCGCTCGTAATTGGATTGAATAAGCACACCATCCTGCTTGAAGTAGTTATTGATCCACGAAATATTAAAGTTTTCGAAACCCTTGGATACGGTAATATTGTGATTTTGTATCGGCGCATTGTCATTCAATATCCGTCCTATAAAATCAGTTTCACGCTCCAATGAACCAGGGCTTAATACTATTTTTTCACTCTGAAGCCCGGTCAATTGACGTTCCTCAACTTCTTCTGCATAAAGTGTTTCTGCTCCAGTCATCAAAGGGATGCCTGAAAAAATATTTTGAATTCCCGCATACATACTGTAACCCACTTTGAGATCCTTGCCTTTCGCGGTTCTGGTAGTAATTAAAATAACACCATTCGAAGCCCGTGTTCCATATACCGCAGCAGCGGCTCCATCCTTAAGTACTGTAATAGTTTCTATTTCCTCTGGTACAAGATTTGGGTTACCCGCATAGGGAATTCCATCTACAACATAAAGCGGTTCTGAGAAACCCGTAGCCGAGCCTACACCTCTAATTATGATATTAGCCGCAGCACCTGGTGATCCATCACTCGCCTGTACGCTTACACCAGCAATCTGTCCCTGGATAGCGGCTCCCAAATCATTGGTTGCTGTTTTAAGTATTTCATCAGAATCCACTTCACCCACAGCACCAGTCACTTCTTTCTTGCGTTGAGTACCATAGCCTACTACCACTATCTCCTGAAGCGTCTGGATATCTTCTGTCATTACAACATCTAACACCGATGCATTTCCTACCGCTAACGTTTCCGTTAAGTAGCCCACAAAAGAAAAACTCAAGGTATCAGTAGCAGATACCGTTAGCTGATAATTACCGTTAAAATTTGTAACAGTGCCGTTGGTAGAGTTTTTAACTACTACCGTCACCCCCGGAATGGGTTCATTTGCCGGATCTACAACTTTTCCGGTAATCACGTTTTGCGATTTTGCCTGAAAAACTGCCGATATCATGATTAAAAAGAGTAGAAGTTTTGGATTCATATTCATTACTGGGTTACATGATCTTTTTCTTTTTTAGCAAACCACAACCGTTTGCGGAATTAAATTTTTAACGAATGTATGTTAACCTTTTCTTAAAATTGTGCAGAAGCAATGAATAAATAATGTAGGTTTAACTAGACAAATACTATACAACGACTTTCATTACGTATTTAAAATGATGAGTAAAGAGCGAATTAAATCGATTTCGATGATATTTTATTGGTTTTCAAAACTATACGTACCCCATTTTAGCACTAGACAAGCTGCTCTTGCACTGACTATACTTACTACACTTAGCGCCTCAGGGCAGAACTTGGATTACACAGATGTTAAGTCAAACCCTTTACTAAATCAGGCCAATCAACTCAGGTTTCAGAATCCTGATAGCGCAAGGGTTCTCTATTTAATGGCCATTAAAGAATCCAAAGCGAAGGGTGACAGCTCACAAGCAATTCAAGGATTGATCAATCTTTCTTTTCATTACTCTCAAAATGCAAATTTTCTTCCCGCCTATGATGGTTACTGGGAAGCACTATCCATGGCTGATAATACCAATGACTCGTTAGCCATTGCACAGGTTTATGAAGGGCTGGGATGGCTGTACAGTCTATTTAGTAGGTTGGAAACCGGTAAGAGTTATTTCGAACAATCAGTAAATGTGGGAAAGCAACTGGTGGAACGAGGCGAGCTTGAAAAATCATCACTGCTAAATGCTTATTATGGATTAGCGGTTATGCACAGGAATGCATTTAAAAATGATCTAGCCAGGCAGTATATCGATACTTGCAATATGGTGCGACTACCTACCGATGCTGTAGGGAAAGCGTTTACCAACATAGAACTTGCTTTTGTTCTTGGTAACGAAGGTAAATACCAGGAGTCTCTAGACCTTATAAACATGTACAGAGGTTTTTTTGAGGAAAAGCAGCCGTCCTACTTAGTCATTATTGACTCCTTTTTAGGCGGTATCTATTATAAAATAAAACAGTTAAAAAAAAGTGAGGAATATTATCTAAACGCACTGGAAGCAGGTGCGAAATATAAAAGCCATCAAGACCTGATCCCTGATATCTACGAACATCTATCGCGACTATACTCAGAGACCAATAGAGATGAAAAAGCCTATGAATTTTTAGTCACCGCTAAGTCACTTGAGGAAGAGCAATTTGGTCCACAAAGTGAAAACAATCAAAAAATAATGGCCATCACGGATAAATATAGAATAGCTCAAGAAAACCGGCAAAGGGAGCTTGAAAAACAGAAAATAAAAAAACTAGAGCAAGAGGCGGAGATCTATTCATTAAAGTCACTACTGCTTTACCTAACCGTAATCTTCCTGACTATTCTAATCTTTGTTATTTACCGATTTTTGAGAACCAGACACAAAGCCCAAAAAGCCGCTATACGACTTGAAAATGAAGTAAAGTTAGAAAAGGCCCGGGAGGTTTTAGAGTTTAAGAACAAGGAACTCACGGCATCAACTTTACAATTAATAGAGAGAGATGAGCTACTCGCTGACCTAAGGGAAAAGTTAAAAGCACAGAGAAACGGGGAAAATGGGAAAGAAATCGGCAAACTGGTCACACATATTGACATTAATAAGAGTCACAACTGGGATGAATTCAATGCGCGATTTATTTCAGTAAACAGTAAATTCTACGATAACTTAAAAGAGTCTTTTCCTAAACTCAGTCAAGGAGATAAAAAGATTTGCGCCCTGATCAAACTCAATTTTTCCAGTAAGGATATGTCACGGCTACTAGGGATATCTGTGGAATCTGTACACACTACAAGATATCGCCTCAGGAAAAAACTTAACTTATCACGTCAGGATAATTTAGAAGATTTTGTGGCTACTTTTTAAAGGGGCTAAGCAATCTTTTCACGATCATCTTTGGCTGTAATTCTATTGTCTTAGAATTATAAATTCTACCCTTCGATTTAGTTTACGACTGTTTGGATCTGAATTATCGGCAATCGGCTTAGCGCCTCCATAGCCTTTCCCTGATACTCGTTTTTTAGCGATGCCGCGCTTTATCAAAAATCTCTTAACCTCTTCCACGCGCTCTTTTGAAAGCTTTAAATTTTGTTTAGCATTACCTCTATTATCCGTATGTCCTTCTAGGCGAATTTTCATAGATGGATTATCTCTTAAGAGTGCCACTACCAAGTTGAGTTCGTCATAGGAACTCTTTTCTATTGTAGCTTTAGATTGTTTAAATAAAACGTTCTCAAGTTTCACTCGCGCGCCCACTTCAATTTTCTGAAGCGCGAAGTCCTTTTCAAGAAGTTTAAGTTCAGCGCTAAAAACTTCAAGCTGTTCTTGATATGAAATGTAATCTTCCGCGGTGACTTTAATCGTATACACTCCCGCCGATGGGAGAGAAATCGAATAACGTTTTCCGGGTTGATCCGTCACTACTCGTTTATCAAATTCTTTTTCCAGGGTGATCTGTAATACCGCATCAATCAAGTCCTCTGTATTTTGATCTTTTACCTGACCATAAAGAGTGAAAAAGCTAGCATTATTGACTACTAACTCCTTATCCACCTCTTCCAGTTTGACGTTAAGGGGGTTTTCGGGGTTCACATCATCAAAAAGAGAATCATGTTCACTCTCAATGTAAAATTTAATATCTCCATAACCGTCACTATTTTGGGTAGAGGTAAAAGTGGCGTACTGTGCATATTTTTTAAAGCCTCTTTCCTGACCGGAAGAATTAATCGCCTTCAATGCTCTAGGTGTAGACCAGTTAGTCCATGAGCTTCCCTGCCGAACTGACATAAAAACATCCGAGCTTCCACTACCTCCATGGCCGTTAGAGGAGAAATAAAGCGTATCCAATGTGCTATTTATAGAAGGATCGAACTCTTGATTACGGGTATTAATAGTAGCCCCCAGGTTTCTTGGCTCAGTCCAGGTGTCACCTCTTTTCAAACTCACATAAATATCTTCAGTACCCTTACTATCATAACTCTCCAAAGAAAATAAAAGTACTTCTCCGTTAGGTGAAATACTTCCACCAAAAATGGATGACACATTTTTAAAATAGGGAATGTCAATGTTTTGCGGTGTAGTAAATTGGCCGTTGCTGTATTTGGAAACAGCAAGACCTTGGGTCTTTACCGGACTTTTATCAGCGTAATGTCCGTACAAAAGCAGGTCTCCTGATGCGTTAATTCCTAAAACAGAGTTCAAAGCACTGTTATTTAACATTTGAGCATTTATGGGTGAGGACCATTGGTTACCTGATCTTAAGCTATACCAGATATCTCCTTTGTCAAACTTGCCCCCGGCATTAGCAGGGTCGTTACTTCTTGTAAAATATAAAATCCCGTTTTCCTCGTCCACAAATGGATTTTGTTCATCATAAATGCTATTGATGTTATCTGCCGAAAATATACGCTGAGCTTGTAGCGAAAACGTAGATAGAAATAAAACGAAAAGAATAAGTGTTCTCAACATTGGGGAAAAACTAACGTATTTTTTAGTGATCTATTATGCTTCCAACTTCAGAACTAGCAAGGGCTTGTCAATAGAATAAGCCAAGGTTTTAGTTAAGCTTTTATGAAATATACCTGCCACGAAATTTCTATGAGGCTTAAAAAGAACCAATAGATCAGCCTTTTCCGCTGACATGTATTCTTCTATTCCAAGCTCTACTGCTCCCTTGAACTCTTTATGAACGAAACTGATCTTTGAATACTGTATAAAGCTTTTTAACTCTTCTATAAATTGGAGATAAGCCACATCACTATCGTTCTGATTGATATGTAAAACGCTGATTCTGGAATCAAAGAATGTGGCGAAAGAAATCACATCCTGAATAGCTAGCTTATCTTCTTCGGCATAGTCCGAAGCATAAACGAGGTTAGTAAAACCGGTAAAAGAAGCGCCCTCAGGAATACACATAACAGGAACATTGATCTTTTCAATAACTTCTTCGGTTTGACTGCCAAAGTAAATACCATTTGTACGGCTCACCCCGGTAGTACCCATAAGAATATAATCGTAATGCTCATCATTGACCATACTTTTTAGTTGATCAGTAAGTTCTCCCAGCTCTACACGATAATCACAATGGGCGCTTGTAGACGAAAGTGATTTCGCAATGGTTTCAGTAAGGGAAGATAGCTTAGTTGAGGCCAGTGCCAGAAGTTCTTTAAAAGACTTTCCGTAAGCTTCTTCTCCAACGATCTTATTGAAATCACTTTCGGTAAAAACATAGACGAGTGTAAGTTTCGACTGGTGTTTTTTAGCGATAGCCGCTGCAAACTCCAAAGCATTGATAGAGGCCTCGGAAAAATCTACAGGACAAAGGATCTTATTCATTATTAGCAAATATAGGCAAGAACTGACTAGAAGTTATAGGTATTATTCCCTTTAGAGACCCAGGGATTTGATTGAATATTAAACCTCCAGGGAAGTAGAGCATCTTCTTCTGCATAAGCCACCCCTACTCTCGGTGATTCGGTAATGTTGATATCTTTCATCTTACTATCTTCTATCCATACTTCACTCCCGTTTAACGATGCTTTATTGTGCTTCATTTCTATACCAAGCGCCTGAGTCAGCTTTCCGGGTCCCGATGTTAAATGGTAACCCGCGTTCACAAGTCCTCTTCTCTCTCTCATTGATTCAACGCCTTGCAAAGGCTCAATGGCTCGAATTAAAACAGCTTCAGCTACTCCTGTGCGGTTAGTAACTACGTTTAATAATTTATGAATTCCGTAACATAAATACACATAGGCTGTACCGCCTTGTTCAAAAAGGACCTTAGTCCTATTGGTATTTCTATTCATGTAGGCGTGACAGGCCTTTTCCAAATATGAATAGGCTTCCGTTTCCACTATAACTCCCGAAGTTAAAATGCCGTCAATATTAGAAACCAATACTTTTCCTAAAAGACCTTTGGCTACTTGACATACATCGGTATTTAAGTAAAACTCTGATTGCAACAAAGGTCGGTTACTATCCATAATTTGTTTTGTGCACTTCTTTTATCCACTTCAAAAAATATCTCCTAATTTCGCCCATAATTAGTTCACTAACTTTTCTTACAATGAAAAAAATATCACTATTAACACTATTAGTTACTGGCTTTATTTGGAACATTCAAGCTCAAATAACGCTGCCGATATCAAGTCCTGCAGGTTCGGTGTACAGTAAAGTAGGTCTGACGGACGTAACCATTGATTATTTTCGCCCAAAGGTAAAAGGGAGAAAAATATTCGGTGAAGGATCTGATTTTTTACAGCCTTACGGAGTATTGTGGAGAGCCGGTGCAAATTCGGGAACCAAGTTAACACTTAGTTCAGAAGCTGAAATAGCCGGTAAGAAGGTGGAGGCCGGCGAGTACCTGATTTTTATGGTTCCCGGAAAAGACGAGTTTGAATTTAAATTGTACGCTGATCTATCGTTAGGTGGCAATGTAGCTGGGTACGACAAAAGTAAGGAAGTAATATCCGCGAGTGCTAAAACTGAAGCCGTCCCGTCTACGGTGGAAACGTTAACCTACCAAATAACGGACATCAGTGAGGATAATACGCGCGCTAACATTGCCTTCTCTTGGGAAAACGTGTCGGTTAAAGTGCCTATACAGGTTTCCTTTGACGAAACTGTAATGGCAGATATAGAAGCTAAGACCCAAGTAAACCCAAGTAACTATCTCGCCGCTGCTAACTACTACTACAATACGGATAGAGACCTGGATAAAGCTTTAGAATGGATCAATATGTATTTAGCTGTCGATGATAATAGTAAACAGTTTTGGAATCTTCACGTCAAGGCTAGGATACTGGCAAAAATGGGAAATAAAAAAGAAGCTATCGCTACCGCCGAAGAATCTAAGGAATTAGCCACTAACTATCCTAATGGTGACTTCGGATATATTAAGCGTAATGAAGATCTCATAGCACAGGTCAAAAAAGGCAAATAAGCCTACCCGACCTATCACTTACAGAGAGCCAATCTACCAAAACAGATTGGCTTTTTTTAATCCTCACCCTCTTAACAAATTTTAACTTTTCTATTAACATCATTTAAAACAGATGTAAAACCAAGTGTGCTCTCATAGACGTAATCTTGATCATAAAATAAATCAACGCGAACGTTATGAAGACATTACTATTCACAAGCTTATTACTTATTTCATTAAACGCTCTTGGACAAACTCAAGGTAACGTAACCTATGAAGAGACCATCCAATTCAAAATTAATTTTGATGGCAATGACGCGCTGAGTAAAGACCTCCAATCGATGCTTCCTTCTTCAAAAAGCACCAAGAAGTCACTGATTTTTACGGAACAGCACTCGCTCTATAAAACAGACGACAGTGATACGGGGGATGAAAAGTTAGCGAACCAATCTGGAGATAGAAATATTCAGATTGTGATGAAACGGCCCGAAAATGTAATTTATCAAAACCTTTCTGAAAATAAGGTGATTGAAAAAAAGGAATTCATGGACCGTATTTTTTTGATCTCGGATGACACGGAAAAAAAAGCCTGGAAGATAACGGGTGAGCAGAAAGAAATACTAGGCTACCTATGTCAAAAAGCCACTACAGTACGAGACAGCAGCGATATAACTGCCTGGTTTACCTCTCAGATACCGGTCTCCAGCGGACCTAATTCGTACGGTGGTTTACCCGGTCTCATTTTGGAAATAAATAAAGACGATGGCAAGGCCATAATTACTGCCACGGAGATCGATCTTGAAACTGATATAAGTAAAGCAATTATTCCTCCCTCAAAAGGTAAAAAAGTCAATAGAAAACAATTTACTAAAATACAAAAGGAGAAACTCGAAGAGATGAAACTTCAATACGGAGGTTCTGGGGATGGTACGCGGGTATTTATCCAACAAAATTAAGATGAAGTTCTTTGCGTTACTATTGGTATTTGCTCCTACAGTACTAATAGCTCAAAACCCGTTCATCACCGGTAGAATTGTTGACTCCACGCAAGTGGGACTCCCCTCAGCCTCAGTGGTTTTACTCAACAAATCAGACTCGGTGATGCAAAGTTTCGCCATCTCTAATAGTGAAGGTTCCTTTAAAATGGCTAAAGTAAAACCAGGCGAGTATATTTTGCAGGCATCGTTCGTTGGATATCAGACATATTCCAAACTTCATACCATCAACGCTAATGGTAACGATTTAGGCAACATAGAACTCAGTGAGAACAGTACTCTACTGGAGGGAGTTGCTGTAACTGCCGACCGGATACCCATTCTGATCAATGGGGATACTGTAGAGTATAATTCTGCTGCCTTTAAAACTAAGCCGAATGCCTCGGTCGAGGAGCTTTTGAAAAAACTACCCGGAGTTGAGGTTGATAATGATGGAAACATCAAGGCACATGGTGAAGATGTGAATAAGGTTTTGGTAGACGGCAAAGAGTTTTTTGGGGACGACCCGAAAATTGCCACAAAGAATTTACCGGCTGATGTAGTGAATAAAGTACAAGTTTTCGACAAGTTATCAGATATGGCTGAGTTTACCGGAGTAGATGATGGGGAGCGTAATAACACCATTAACCTGGCTTTAAAGGACGATAAAAAGAAGGGCTATTTTGGAAAAATTACCGGAGGTTATGGCACTGATGAACGCTATATGGCCAAAGGAAATGTCAACCGATTTACTAAAAAGATGCAACTGAGCACCATAGCCGCCTCAAATAACATAAACGAGCAAAACTTCACCTTTCAGGATTATATGAATTTTAGCGGCGGGCTTCAAAATATGTTATCGGGTGCATCCGGTGGTTTGGGGTCAACCAATAGTAGCCTTTTAAGCCGTGGGCGGTTACAGCAGGGAATAAATACTTCTCACTCTGGCGGCTTGAATTTCAATTATGATTTCAGTAAGTCTACCGAAATCAGCTTAAATTATTTTTACAATAGTGTTACTAACCGGCTCATTAGGGAGACAGCAAGGATCAATTTCCTGAATAATGAAACGTTCAATAGTGGAGACACTACCAATAACGAAACACAAAACTATGATCACAAAGCTAACTTGAAGCTGAAGCATTCTTTTAGCAAGGAAGAAGACATTACCTTCAGAAGTAACGTGGGTTTCAATAATTCTGAGGGCAACTCGGAGACTACTTCACGGACCCTTACTCCGGAGGGTGCTCTTCAAAATAGCAGGATCACTTCTAATAATTCTAACAGAGATGGTTTCAATGTTTCCGGAAGTCTATTATATCGAAAGAGGTTTAAAAAGGAGGGCCGTTCGCTGACAGCACGAATAAACGCAGCAGTTAGTCAAAATGATGGTCTAAGTTTCCTCAATAGCAATAACCAATTCTTTGTGGAAAATATGGTTCAAACTCAGCTACTGAATCAGCAGCAGCAGAATGACAAAGAAGGCTTTAGTTATCAAGGCACATTAAACTATACAGAACCATTGGGAAAAGGCAAGTTTGTACAATTAAGTTATGACCGTCAGAATTTAAGCGATGATCAAAGCACCTTGTTTTTTGACATTGAAAATGACGGAGGACTAATACCCAATGATCTCCTCACCAACGCATTTGTACGGGACTATATGTATGACCGCCCGGGTGTTAACTTTATGATCAACAAGAAGAAATCAAACCTGAATATTGGCGTTAAAGCTCAGAATTCAGAGTTACAGGGTACTATAAATACCAATGATACTAAAATTGAGAGGTCTTTTCAGAATCTATTGCCCTCATTACGTTGGAAGTACAGTTTCGCCACTTCAAATCGTATTAATTTTGAGTATACTACTAGCGTTCAGGAGCCGTCATTAAGACAGCTTCAACCTTTAGTAGATAACAGAAATCCTTTTGTTATATACAGGGGCAATCCAGATCTGAAAGTAGAGTACGCACACCGTGGCAGATTAAATTATTCACTTTTTGACAGCTTTAGTTTTACCAGTCTGTTTATAACACTCAGAGGGTCTATCATTGAAAATAAGATCACTAATGCCACAAGAATCGATGAGTTACTGCGTCAGGAAGTTACGCCTTTAAATATAGATGCGGAATACCAAACCAACGGGTATTTATCATTTTCTACTCCTCTCAAGTTTATCAAAAGTAAAATAAATATCAGCGGAAATACTTTCTATAATAGAAGTGAGTTATTTATTAACGATGGAAAAAACAAGGTCGATCGGTCCATCAATTCCATTGATATCAGCCTGGAAAATCGGAAGAAAACGCTCGTTGATTTGAAAATAGGTGGAAAACTGGAGTTTAATAGCACACGCTATTCCAATAACACAGAACTCGATCAGGATTTTGTAAACCGAACGATCTATTCTGACCTAAGTATAGACTTTTTAAAGACCTGGAACTTTACCACTAATTTCGACTATCGAATATTTGAGGGTGATGCCTTCGACAATAATATTTCATTTCCACTGTGGAGAGCAGAGATATCCAATAGTTTCGGAAAACTTAGACGGTTGACTGCAAAATTATCTGTTTTTGATATTCTGGACGAAAACACGGGTATCAATAGGAATAGTGCATTCAATTTTATCCAAGAACAGCAAATTAACGTGTTGAGCAGGTATTTTATGTTTTCACTTACCTACTCTCTATCCGCCTTCGGAAATGGACAGAAGTCCGGAGTAGTTATTCGGTCATCCTCAGGTAGATAAAAATAAGAAATGGAGTTCTAAACATTTTTCAAACACTAAATGATCTTCGGTTTCGAAAACTTTCTGATCAATATTAAAATAAAAAGAGGAACAAGGTGCAGGAAATATTCAGCACCTTGTTCCTCTCTTAATGATCTATGAACGGGATTACTCCCCTTCCTCACCAAGTGCTTCGAGCCTGGTTTTCATTTCTTCGGCTTTGTCGTATTCCTTTTCTTGCATGTAGATATATTGCAAGGTTTCCAGGGCATTGCGTTCTTCAGGTTTTAATTCCAAAACTTTTTCCCAGTAAGGCATCGCTTTTTTCAAACGATCATCAATCTCCACTTGCATTTTCTTAGATTTCTCTAAATCGGCCTTTGAGATACCAAGATTATTTCGCTCAGTGATCAGATTAACGGCCTCATTATAATATAACACCGCTAAATTAAAGGCTGAATTATAATAGTTAGGATCTACCTCAGTAGATTTAGCATAAGCTGCTTTTGCAGCTTCCGTGTTTCCTAATTCTTCTTCCATGATACCCATCTGAAAGTGGAGTGCCGCATTATTTGGCTCTTTCTCGATAGCTTTTTCTAGTCCTACCTTCGCTTCCTCAGATTTACCTAACCTGATCAATGCCGCTACTTCCGATTTTGCAAAATCTAAATCTTCAGGAAACTGCTCTTTGGCCCGTCTGATCACTTCTATCGCCTTTTCATCGTTTTTGTTGATGGAGCTTTCTATGTAAATAAGCGAGTTATATGCATCTTTTGACTGATAATTTAAGTCGTCGATAAGGGTGTAATAATCTGCCGCTGCGGCATCATATTGCTGAGCTGCCAAAGCAATAGACCCTCCGTAAATGTAGCCGGTAGTATCTTTCGGCTGTACCACTTTAGTTTTATTCAGCCATTCTATTGCCTCTTCTTTTTTATCTGCCTGGTAAGCTTCCACACCTTTGTTTAGATAGAAACCCCACAAAGTTTGGATCTGCTGAGTTTTCAGCTCAGGCAGACCGTTAGCATTAGAGATATAATATTCAGAATTACCTTTCTGTAGCTCATCGGCCTTGGCAAAAGCTTCCATAGCTGTTTTCAAGGGGTTAGCGGCCAAATTCTGATATTCTGTATTAGAAGTTGTATCAAGAGAGGCATAGATTAGACCCCGGTAGTACCAGGTTTTACCATCGCCTTTCGTCTTTTCATGCTCTATAGCCGCATCGATGATGTTTTTTGCTTCTCCCAAATTTCCCTCTGTTCTCAATTTTTCTGCCTGATTGATCTTCGGCTTCTTTTGAGCATAACTGTCTAAGCCAACAGCCAGAACAATGAGTATAACCAATAATTTCTTCATAATTATAATTTCAAGTTTGAACAAAGTTATTCTTTTTCTTCTTTTTTATCGGAATCAGAGCTGCCCTGATCAGCACCAGGGTCTTCTTCTATTTCAATACGTTCTATTTTTTCCACAGAAGAAATCTCATCATTTTCATTCAGTCGGATCAGCTTTACACCTTGTGTTGCTCTACCCATTACCCTGAGGTCTTCCACCGCCATACGAATGGTGATTCCCGATTTGTTGATAATCATCAGATCATCAGAATCAATTACTTCCTTTATAGCAACTAACTTGCCAGTCTTATCTGTAACGTTAATGGTCTTGACTCCTTTACCGCCTCTTTTGGTTATTCTATAGTCGTCAATATCTGATCTTTTACCGTATCCTTTTTCTGAAACCACTAACAGATTCGCATCATCCCGACTTATGCATACCATGCCCACTACTTTATCTTCATCGCCTTCCAGCGTTACACCCCGTACACCAGCCGCCATTCTGCCCATTGGCCTCACATCAGACTCGTTAAAGCGAATTGCTTTACCTAGTTTCTTGGCTATAACAATATGATTGGAACCATTTGTAAGCTTTACTTCCAGCAATCTGTCACCCTCCTTAATGGTTATGGCATTTATACCATTCTGGCGCGGACGTGAATAGGCTTCCAAAGTAGTTTTTTTGATGGTACCATTTTGAGTACACATCATGACGTAATTATTGTTAATATAGTCTTCGTCCGTAAGATTTAAAACGTTAATTACGGCCCTCACCGTATCTCCGGATTCTATATTGATCAAATTCTGGATAGCACGGCCTTTGGAGGTTTTGGTACCTTCCGGTATAGCATAGACCTTCTTCCAAAACAGCTTACCGTATTCGGTAAATATCAACAAGTAATTGTGGGCGGTAGCCACAAAAAGGTGTTCCGTAAAATCATCTTGTTTTGTGATCACACCCCTTGAACCTACACCTCCACGACTTTGAGTCCGATAATCGATCAAAGGTGTTCTCTTAATATAACCTTCATGCGAAATAGTGATCACCATTTCATCATCGGGAATCATATCTTCCACCGTTAAATCGTCAGCGCTATGAACAATTTCGGTTCTCCGATCATCTCCGTAACGATCTCTCATTTCAAGCAGCTCGTTTTTAATGATCTCCATCCGGCGTTCTTCTTTATCAAGAATATCTTTTAGATCAGCGATCAAAGCCTTTACCTCTTCATACTCCTTTACGATCTTCTCTCGTTCAAGGCCGGTAAGACGCTGCAGACGCATCTCCAAAATAGCTTTGGCTTGAATTTCACTGAGTTCAAAAGTAGACATCAGGTCATTCTTTGCAATTTCAGGATCTCGCGAATTTCGGATGAGTGAGATCACCTCATCAAGGTTATCGAGAGCGATCAAATAACCTTCTAGAATATGCGCTCTCCGCTCAGCTTCATCTAATTCAAATTGGGTCCGGCGGATAACAACTTCATGTCGGTGTTCTACAAAGTACTTTATTAAGTCTTTCAGATTTAACGTTTGGGGCCTGCCTTTCACTAAGGCTACATTATTCACTCCAAATGACGACTGAAGCTGTGTGTATTTATAGAGATGATTTAGAACAATATTTGGAATAGCGTCTTTCTTAAGATCATATACTACCCGGAGACCTTCTCTATCTGATTCATCTCTGATATCTGAAATACCTTCTACTTTCTTATCATTAATTAGGGCCGCTGTCTTTTCGATCATACTGGCTTTATTCACCATATAGGGAATTTCCGTAACTATGATTTGCTCTTTCCCTGTTTTAGTGGTATGAAAGTCAGCTTTTGCCCGCATTACAATTCTACCTCTACCCGTTTCAAAGGCATCTTTAACACCTGCATACCCATAAATAAGACCTCCGGTGGGAAAATCAGGCGCGGTAATATGCTGCATTAGTTCTGCAACCGTAATATCGTTATTTTCAATGTATGCGATGGTACCATCCACCACTTCGGTCAAATTATGTGGCGCCATGTTAGTAGCCATACCTACAGCGATACCAGAGGCACCATTAAGGAGCAAATTCGGGACTTTACCAGGTAGTACGGTTGGTTCTTTTAAAGAATCGTCAAAATTAGCTTGATAATCAACAGTGTTTTTGTTGATATCCGCTAACATTTCCTCCGCAAGCCGCTTTAGTCTTGCTTCGGTATATCGCATAGCCGCAGGGGAATCACCATCCACACTACCGAAGTTACCTTGTCCATCCACTAGTATATAGCGTAAGGACCATTCTTGCGCCATTCTTACCATGGAATCGTAAACGGCCGTATCACCGTGAGGATGATACTTACCCAAGACCTCTCCTACTATTCTAGCGGATTTTTTATATGCTTTATTATAATTCACGCCGAGCTCCAACATACCGTAAAGTATCCTGCGGTGCACCGGCTTTAAACCATCGCGAACGTCTGGTAATGCTCTGGAAATGATCACGGACATAGAATAATCTATGTACGCTCCCCTCATTTCATCTTCAATATTGATAGGGATTATACCTTCTCTTGCCGCATTACCGTTTTCCTCTTCTGCCATTGATCAAAAGTACTTTGTAGTGGTTAAAATATCTGCGAATTTACTGAATTACACGCCATTTTTAAAGGCCCTTTGACGTTAAAATACTAGGTTCCATCTAAAAAGAAAGACAAGCAGAAAGTACCTGATAATCAGACTTTTATAAGTGTTGCTAGTACGGACTTAGTTTACGCTTATTCTTTCTTTTGTATTTCACAAGTTTGGGATAGTTTTCACCGTGGTGTGGGTTTTGTTTTTTATAGATCGGATGCATTCTGCTTCTGTATATCCTGCTGTTACCATGCTGGTGATTGATTTGGGTGGTGCAATTCTTAATGAAGCATTTGGGATGCTCCGGAATACGGTATTTTATTCCTATTCCAATGTATAAGGCATTCATAGAATGGTTGACGGATAGGCTCGATTCCGGCAGGTTTAACGTATAATTTTTAAAATCAAAAGAAGGCCTTAAGTAAGCAGAAAAGTATTCAGAAAGCTCTCTTTCTACAGTTGCACCGAAGTTTATAAAGATGCCCTTCTGTATAACGCTGTTGTTAAAATTACCTCCTAATCGAAAAGCTCCAATTCGGGAATCTACGGATAAGAGCCACTCGTGGTAGCGATACACTTTAGCGCCGAGTAATATGAAATATTTTTTATAAAGCGCACTTTTAAAATCAGGATCAAAAGAGTTTATTCTGTCCCCAAAATCAGAAGGTCTAAACCTACCTACCCGATGGTACTCAAACATAACACCTCCACCAATTTTATATCTGTCGATCTCGAAATGGATCATTCCGGCTATGGGAATTCCAGTACCTACAGATCTAAATTTAAAATCAGTACTATCTCCACCGAGTAAAAAATCATCAGTATTACTAAATGAAACATCGCTTTTGACTGATCCGGTATTGAACCAGTTATCGTAAGCCGTAGTTAAATTACCACCTGCTGTATTGAGCTCCGGACTAAAGATAAAAAGTGAGTCAGATCGCTGCAACAGACTAAAATCCGAAAGGTCCTGTCTGTAGTATGTTCTCCCATAACCGGTTTCCAGGCTAAAGTGCAGCTTGCTAAGCAACTTTCTAAGCACACTGCCACTTTGAGGATCTGCATAGAAATGGTCTAGCGGAATAGCGGGCTTTTCATCATTCTGTGCGGTTACACCGTGGCACGCAAATGAAAGAATGACAATGAAAAAAAAATATAACGCCCGATTGCTCATTGAATGTTAAACAGGCAAGTTTAAAAAATATTATCTACCTAATACGGATAAATAACCTATTTCACCTCGAAAGTCCCACAAAAAGACTTAAACACTGGGGTTTCTGCAATTTTTAATTGAACCCCGATATCCTTAATCTTTTCAAACTCAACTTTGGATATGCTGCGATGCTCAACAATATCTGACTCATCATTTAAAACCATAGTACTTAAAAAGCGCACGAAGATATACGGAACGGTCATTAGATCTCTGGCGAAGTCTTTAATAGGGTCACCTAAATCCTTACCGTCAATTTCCATAAGAGAGTTTCTATCAATGGTACTGTCCATACAAAATACCACAACGTCAAAAAAGATAGGCTCCCACTTGCTGAAGTTTTTTATCACGTATTTCATGGCGTGAGCTACAGGATCCGTTTTTAAAAAGTATCCACCTTTCGACATTTTTCTAGCCATCTTATTAAGTGCTAACTCTTCAAACAGACTAATACTGCCATTAGCCAACGCTACACCAACGGCCGGGCTTAACATTACCAGCGACAAAAAGTCATGGTCACTGATTTCAAGAAAATTGACTTCTTGAGTGATGAAGTCATTTTTTACCTTACTGGTCAATTCCTGAATTTCAGGAATATCAATCATAGTAGCTATTTCATTTTCGGAAAACATGTAGCGGATCTTTATTTGTGTAGTTTCAATATAGTGATTTTTTCATAAAAAAAGTCAGCACCCGAAGATACTGACTTTTCTATGTTTAGTTTCGGGTTGGGTTATGCGCCGTCTTCACTGGCTGCCATTACCGCCTGAATTTTTGCATATCTTTCTTTCACCGCTTCATCTGATTTCAAAGCTGCTTTAACCGCTTTGTATTTTTTAGCCCCGCCACTGATCATTTTCGTAGCAAGAATGGAGTTGACCGTTTTGATATCGGCTATGCGCTCATCCTTCTTCTTATTCACTAAATCCATGAATTTTTGCTCAAATTCACTTGCCGGTTCCCCCTGTCCCTTATTTAGCTCATTAAATCTCTTACCGTCTATGCCCTCCTGCTTAGCCACCATTTCTTTGGTTAAGTCGCTGATCTCAGATTTCATGGCGTCTACTACTTCATCAAGCAAAGCATATCTTCTTAAGTCTTCATCGGTAATTTCATCTTGAGCTAATGCCGATGTGGACAGCAAAGCGAAAAACGCAAGCGCCAATAAAACATTCAATTTCTTCATCATTCTACTCGTTTTTTCAGGTTTTCAAAATTTTTAAAACCCCGAATTAACGTCAATAGCCATTGATATTCAAAGAAAAGGCACACTCATTTATAAATATCCCGTAAATGGCGGGATACAAAACATAAACGGCTGCTATAATCTAACAGTGGCTCTTACATTTAGAAATCTGGCAGACAGCGCATTAGGTACGGCAAATTGCTGATTATTAACGTCTGATATCCAGGTGTAAGAAATAGTATTCGAAGCTCCAAGCATGTTAAGCACCTCCGCCGTAAGCATAATACTATGATCAAAATCATTTCTACCTTTCAAATAGAAAAGTTTTGAAAATCCAATATCCACTCGGGTATACTCAGCACCGTTAAAGGAACTTCTTCGGCTGAAGTTATTTGGCGGGCCAAAGGGTAAACCTGACCCATAGAGTACCCCTAAATTAACCCGTAATGTAGGATCGCCAGGAATATGATCTTGGAAAACTATGCCCAGGTTCACTCTTTGGTCTGTGGGGCGTCTTATATAGCCATTACCGTCATTTTCAACATTTTCACGTGTACTTAATATTCCCAGGCTAAACCAGCTCTGTGTACCTTCTATAAACTCACCACTAAGCCGTAAGTCGAGACCGGAAGCGAAAGCTTTAGCATCATTATTAGCATAGTATCTTAATCTCACGTTATCTACTTCATATGGAATAACATCCCAAAGTTGTTTGTAATAAAGCTCACTTATAAAGTTAAAGTCTCTCCCCCACCATCTGAATTTATAGTCTAATCCGCCGATGAAATGTAGTGACTTTTGCGCTTTTAGGTCCTCATTGAGGTTACCGTCAAAATCTCGGAGCTCTCTGTAGAACGAGGGTTGTGCATAGACACCTACGGCCGCTTTGAAGAGAACATCGCGCACCCAGTTCGGTTGATAGGAAATTTGCCATCTAGGACTTATGATCAGTTCTTTATTCAAACTCCAGTAATTGAGTCTGATACCTGCGGTTGAAGTTATCTTATCTCCTATTTCAGTGGTAAACTGCGCATAGGCATGCGCTCTATCGGTAATAATCTCATTTTCAGCGCTGGTAGCCTGAATATCGATCACAAAATCAGCAGAATCTGTAAATGTATACTCATCAAGTACATCATCAATACTTTGGTGGCTGTAACCTAGTCCAAATTCCAGAATGGTGGAACTATTAACCGTGTAGATATTTCTGGTCTCCAGGTTGAATATTTGAGCTTCTAGCGTATTCCTTCCAAAATCAAGGTTGGTACCTATACCTCTAGTCACTATACA
Source organism: Bacteroidota bacterium (assembly GCA_039199635.1). Taxonomy (GTDB): domain Bacteria; phylum Bacteroidota; class Bacteroidia; order Cytophagales; family Cyclobacteriaceae; genus Fulvivirga. The sequence goes on from JBCCSU010000032.1 coordinate 25,640, forward strand.
CTCATTGAAGGTAGCCGAAGCCAAATTGTTATCTACATCACAGAGTCGATATCCTCCTTCTACATCGGTAAACTCTCGTTCCTGAGCATAAACTGCCCCTCCAATGAGTTCTGTTCTTAATCTATCACTAAAATCATGACTCAGATTAAACCCTCCCTGGTAGGTATCATATTCCAAGATCTCCCTACCTGCAAATGCCACGAAAAGTCGTAGAGATTGGTTGAAGGTGCCAAAGTCCGTTTCCCTATTTTCAGGTTCTACCAGATAGCGATTTCGGGCATAGGAGCTAAGGATACCTAGTTTGGTGTTTTCACTCAGCTGAACGTTTATGTAGGATTGAACATCTGTAAAGCGAGGTAAATACTGCCCCTCCGTTTCTAAGGTATTCAGCAGATACTGTGCACTTTTATGCCTGACTCCAAGGACACCTGAAACTTTTCCTATCGAACCTTCTACGTGTGCGGTTCCTCCTAATAAGCCGATCATGGCAGAAGTTTTAAAATCATCTGCTTCCTTGTATTTTACATTCAATACTGACGATAAAGCATCTCCATAACTCGGTTGCCACCCTCCGGCAGAAAACTCTACATTTTCTACCAAGTTAGGGTTGATGAAACTAAGCCCTTCCTGCTGTCCGTTAGTGACTAAAAATGGGCGATAAACCGGAATGTTATTTACGTAGACCAAGTTTTCGTCAAAGTTTCCGCCTCTTACAGAATAAGCAGAGGAAAGCTCATTATTACTGACTACGCCCGGCAGCGTAGCTAATATTCTGGTAAAATCACCAAAGGGCGATGGCAATAATTCGGCAGATTTTGGCTCAATCTTGGTTAAGCTAACTTCATTTCTACTCGGCTCAGAGCCTACAACTTCCACAGACTCGAGCACTTGAGTGGATGACTCTAGGATAATATTCAAATTTCCTTCATTATTTTGAAGGGTTTTAGTCTTCCGTTTGAAGGCTACATGTGTAAAGATCAATTGTGCAGGAAAGGAGTCAACTAGTAAGGAAAAGTTTCCGTATTGATCAGTGGTAGTACCCTTGCCACTCCCTTTTACCTGGATATTCACAGCCCTGATACCGTTGCCTTGAGTATCTTCTACTGTTCCTCTGATCAACAAGTCTTGACACCAGACATTACTTATGCCTATAATCAGCGTGAAAAAAAAACAATAAATACGCGTCATGCGTGACCCATAACGTTTTTCAGATCAGATATTGTACTCTTAGGATCAGATGAATTAAAGACAAAACTACCAGCCACTAATACATCCGCACCGGCATCAATCAGCTGAGCAGCATTTTTTTGGTTCACGCCACCATCTATTTCAATTAAAGTATGTGCACCATGATCTACAATTAATTGCTTAAGATCTTCAATTTTGCGGTAGGTATTCTCGATAAAACTTTGTCCTCCAAATCCTGGATTTACTGACATCAAACACACGAAATCAATCTCTTCTATCGTATCTTTTAAATGGTCAATATTAGTGTGCGGGTTCAAGGCTACGCCAGCCAGACAACCCAGCGCTTTAATTTGCTGAAGGTTTCTATGCAGGTGTTTACAAGCTTCATAATGCACTGAGATAGAGGCAGCACCTGCCTTTTTGAAATTCTCCACGTAATTTTCCGGATGTTCAATCATTAAATGAACGTCTAGTGGTTTTTCAGCATGTTTATGAATGGCTTCCGTTACCGGCAACCCGAAGGAAATATTCGGAACAAAAATACCATCCATGATATCTATATGAATCCAATCTGCTGCACTTTCATTCAGCATTTCTACTTCACTTTGTAAATTGGCAAAATCTG
>JBCCSU010000033.1:0-25774 GCA_039199635.1 Bacteroidota bacterium
CTTGCTGCGCTGTGGGAGCTAGTAGTTCAGGCTCAGAAAATGGCACTGTAGAAAAAATGCGTGAGTTTGGTGAAAAAGTAGGTATGGCTTTTCAGATTAAAGATGATTTATTTGATTTTGGTACAGATGAAATAGGCAAGCCGCTGGGAATAGATATAAAAGAAAAGAAAATGACACTTCCGCTCATTAAAGCATTAGAGTCAGCCTCTTGGTCAGACCGAAGAAGAATTCGCGGTATTATGCGCAGTGACAAAAAAAGCAAACAGAAAGTTCAGGAGGTGATCGACTTTGTAAAGAAGTCTGGTGGAATAGAATACGCTCAGAATGTGATGCAAAGGTTTTATGATGAGGCTATGGAAATCCTGGAAGAATTTGAAGATTCTATCTACAAAAAATCTTTAGGACAGTTAGTGCAATTTACTATTGAACGCAATAAATAATGGAATTAGAAGGAAAAGTAGCTATTGTCACCGGTGTAAGTAAAGGCATTGGTTTAGCTACGGTACATGCCCTGTTAGAAAGTGGGTGCAAAGTGGCAGGATGGAGTAGAACTGCACCTGAAATAGGGCACGTAAATTTCAAATTCTACAGTACCGATGTTCAAAATTATGATTCTGTTAAGTCAGCGTACAACCAAACGAAGGCTGATTTTGGAAATGATATTTCTATTTTGGTGAATAATGCTGGATTGGGCTATGAAAGTCCTTTGGTTAACCAGGACCATAAAGAGTGGAAACAAATGTTTGCTACTAATGTGGACGGTGTGTTGTTTTGCTCTCAGTTGGTTATCCCTCAAATGCAAAAAAACGATGAAGGACATATCATAAATATTGCATCAATAGCCGGAACTACCGGAATACCCGGTATGTCTGCCTATTGTGCTACAAAACATGCGGTAAGAGGTCTTTCACATTCGCTTTACAAAGAAGTTAGAAATGATGGTATAAAAGTTACCTGCATTTATCCGGGATCTGTAAATACGAATTTCTTTGATGCTATAGACTCAGTAACTACTAGCGAGCATATGATGCGTCCGCAGGACATTGCAGAGACCATAATTCAAGCGTTACAAACACATCCAAATTATCACCAAGTGGACATAGAGGTTAGGCCGCTAAAGCCTAAAGGATAAGTAACGTTGGGCTTAATACGGTTTGATTACGAACCGTATTGAATTCCCATGAATTCATAGAAACAAAACCCCTCTTACGGTGTTCGATTCTAAAAGATAATATGCGTTGGAACTTTGGAATTTGGCCTATTACCAAGGCTGTACTTTCTTTAATTGTTGTTTTTCTATTGGTTTTAGCGACTCATAAACTGGATAAAAGCCATTTTAGCGTAGTTCAAGAGTCTTTTACATCCGTTTATGAAGATAGACTTTCTGCAAAGGACCATATCTATAAAATCAGTCGCTTACTTGATCTTGAAAAAGTAAACCTCTACAAATCCACAGGATTACCCCCTTATTCTCTCCAAGATTCTATCAACGCTCTAGTATTAGAATATTCAAAAACTCAACTTACTCCTCAGGAAGAACAAAAATTTAAACAGTTAAAATTGAAACTTCAGGAGCTGTATTCAACAAAAGCAGAAGAAGGAGAAAGAACAGCATATGGAGAAGCTGTAAACTCTCAGGTGATGAATAAAATTATTGATGTACTAGATGAGCTCGATGGTTTGGCGGAAATTCAAATGAGGGAAGCCAAAAGAGAAATGGATAAGTCGAATCGTATTATCGAAAGCAGCAATATGATTTCCGGCTTTGAGATTGGCGCTTTTGCACTTATTGGCGTGATTGTTTTTTTGATGTTTATGGTGAAGCCAATGGAATAGATACTCTGGTTGGTAACTCCGCTAAATTATAGCCTTATTTTATACTCCTGGGCAAAGTCTTTTATATTTTGAAGTAGATTTTTAATCACTTCAGATGCCTCCAGTTCACTATCTTTATCTTCTAAGAGTGTATTACAGCTATGATAAATGTTTCCTATAAATTCCTGTAACTCGGTTTTTATAAAGCTCTCCTTTTTGAAGTCCTGCTGAAGCAGGAATTTTTCTTCATGAAGCTCGTCTATCTGACGCTCTAATTCCGCTATTTTTTCTTCAGCACTCATATTAGCTGATTACACCGGACCCAATGAGTTCATCTCCTTGATACCACACTGCAAACTGACCAGGTGCAATAGCTTTTTGGAGTTCCTCAAATATGATGTAGAGTCCATCTTCACGCATAAAAAGAGTTGCTTTTTCAAGAGGTTGCCGGTAACGAATACGAACTAAATAATCCATTGATTCTCCGGGTATCATGGTAAGATCGGGCCGTACCCAGTGTATTTCTGACTGGGCAATGAAGAGACCCCTCCGGTATAAACCCGGGTGTTTCTCCCCTTGACCGGTATAGATTACATTTTCCTCAGTATCAGTGTCTATAATGAACAGAGGCTCAGGTGTTCCACCAATGTTAAGTCCCTTTCGCTGTCCGATGGTATAATAGTGGGCGCCATTATGTTCACCCACTTTTTTTCCATCTTCCGGTGAGTAATGAAAAGCTGTAGTTAACATTTTTAATGTGCTTAATTCGGCTCCATTCAAAGGGGTATTAGAAGGGTTATTTACGAATACTTCCCCTTTAGAAGGTATTTCTATCACAGTTCCTTGTCTGGGTTCGAGTTTTTGCTGTAAAAAATCCGGTAGCCTGACTTTGCCAATAAAACAAAGCCCTTGACTATCTTTTTTATCAGCCGTTACCAACCCCATTTTTTTTGCCATTTCTCTTACCTCGGGTTTGGTTAGTTCACCTATAGGAAATAGAGCCTTAGACAGTTGCTCCTGGGTGAGTTGACACAGGAAATAACTTTGATCTTTATTATGGTCTTTACCCGCCAGAAGCCGATGCGTTTCTATTCCATCAATTTCGATGGTATCTTTTCTGCAATAATGTCCGGTAGCGATAAAATCAGCCTTTAAACGCAGGGCTGCCTTTAAGAAAATATCAAACTTTATCTCACGGTTGCAGAGCACATCCGGGTTGGGTGTTCGGCCCTTTTGATACTCATCAAACATGTAATCAACAATGCGTTCTTTGTACTCTTTACTAAGGTCAATGGCTTGAAAAGGGATACCTAAGTTCTGTGCTACGATCATAGCATCGTTACTATCTTCTAACCAGGGGCATTCGTCACTTATCGTTACACTATCATCATGCCAGTTTTTCATGAACATACCTATCACTTCATAGCCTTGCGCTTTAAGCAAATAGGCGGCTACACTGGAGTCTACACCTCCTGACATTCCTACTACTACACGTTTCATGGTTCAAAAATACAATTAAGAAGTCTTTTAGTATACCTAATAAGCTGGATTAACAGGTTAGTGGATGCTATAAGTTCCATGAAATGCGCATTGCTTGCGGGGAAAAACACCCTTTTTGATGTGCTTTTCTGGTATTCATCCCGCATATTGCTAATTTGTATTTTTCCACTATCACTATTGCTAACAAAACCACAGCTATGCAATTGAAATCAACTTTGTTAACTTTTTTCAGCTTATTTACGGTATCAACCTTATTCTTCACATTTGGCTGTCAAGAAAAGGAAGATCCTATCGATACAAACAGGCCAAAAGAAACTATTTCAATAGAACGGGCACGTAAGATGCTTGAGAGTTATCAAGATAGATATGCCTCTCTCACTGAACTAAGAGAAGGAAAAGAAGACTCGAGGTATGGTTGGCATTCTTTAGAATTTTACGAAAATTATATTGCTTACCTTAAACATGAATCCGCTAAAATAGGTATTAAAGTTTCCGGTATTCGTTTATATTATGCAGCGTACCCTGAAGACGATAGATCAGGAAAACAAGCCGGTTATCAGACTTATCTATATGTTCCTACGTATTACAATGAAGAATTGGGTCAGCATGTTGCTTTTGATCCGCTTCATGTTGATGATGCAGGAAGACCAGTGCCGCTACATCAAGTGATTACGGAAGGACTGCCGCTTGCCGAAAAGCAGTCTGCAGCCATAATGGCTACATTTAACGAAGAAACGCTCAGTTCAATCGCCAATATGGGGGAAATGTGTCCACTTAACTGCCCGGAGGAAGATGGCTCTTCTGGGATTGATTAAGTATTTTGAGCTTGTAACATGTATTGTTGCTGCTGTTCATTATAAAAAGTATTCTCATTCCTTACTAAAATACTTTTTCTACTTAATAGTGCTGGTTACAGTGTTAGAGTTCACTATCTCAATACTCAAGGAGTATTTCGGGATGTATCTCCAAAACTGGTACATCTACAATATACTTACTTCATTACAATATGTTTATTATTTCATACTGTATGTTAGCGTGTTGACAAGTGCTCAAAAAAAGAAGTTAGTGAGTGCCTTTCTGATTGTATTTTTGATATCAGTTCTGGTAAATTTTATTTTCATTCAAAAGTTAGCCATAGATGGTCCATTTCACTCTTACAGCTTTATTTTAGGAGCCGTTTTATTGATAATTTCTATCGGATTATTTTTTGCCGACATGCTTCAAACAGAGAAAGTACTTCACTTTAAAACATATCTTATGTTTTGGATCAGCATTGGTCTTTTTGTATTTCATACAGCTATTATTCCATTGATCTTGAGCATAAATTTTTTACCTCAAGGTGTGTCTGCAAATACCTTAAAGGGCATACTCTTTGCGCTTAATTTTATAATGTACACGTGCTTTTCGGTAGGTTTTATAATTAGTAAGAAGCATATAGATTAGTTGATGACCTAATACTATGGAAACCGAAGTCATCTTAGTCATTACAATTACACTAGTCATTCTTGTATCTATCATTGTGGCATTATTAGCGATTTTTCAGACCAGAAAAAACAAATATCTATTAGCAGAGAAAAAATTTGAAGACGAAATCTCTAGATCCCAAATGGAAATAACAGAGCAAGCGCTAAAGAATATCAGCTGGGAGCTTCACGATAACGTAGGGCAGTTACTCTCCATCGTAAAGATGCAATTAAACATTCTAAAAAATGAGCTGCCAAAAAGTGAGGATCAACTTGATGAAGTGAGCGAATTAGTGGGAAAAAGCCTCAATGAAATCCGTTTGTTGTCCAAAACACTAAACCCAGAGTCAATTCTGAAGATGGGTTTGATAAAGGCACTTCGAATAGAACTAGATCGGTTTGACAGGCTTAAGTTTGTAAAGACAAGCATAGACGTGGAGGGTAGCATTCAAGAAATAAGCGAACGTGATGAAATTATAATCTTTAGAATATTACAGGAGTTTTTTACCAACGTAATTAAACATAGTAAAGCTGATTCGTTAAATGTCAAGTTGGCTTACCTTTCAGGTAAAGTGATCATTACCGCAGAAGATGATGGAGTAGGCTTCAATGCTAATGAAGTAGTTGAGGGTTCAGGCCTTATGAATATGAAAAGTCGGGCTAAACTAGTGGGTGGAACTTTAAAAATAGATGCTGGGCTTAATCAAGGCGTTAAGTTGTATTTAGAATATCCTTATAAGAATGACATTAAATAAACCCTATTCGGTAGCTATAGTTGATGATCACATTCTATTTGCTCAGGCGCTCGAGAATTTAGTTAATACCTTCGATAGATTTCAAGTATTATATCATGCTAAAAATGGGAAAGAGCTTTTTGATCAACTCTCACAGAATAGTAAACTACCCGATGTGATTTTATTGGATATTAATATGCCAATAATGAATGGCCTCGAAACCATGCATAAACTTAATCAGGCATACCCTAATATAGTAGTTTTAGCTCTATCTATGGACGATGATGAGAGTACCATCATCGGCATGTTGAGATCAGGAGCTAAGGGCTACTTGTTGAAGGATATTCATCCGGTCACGTTCAAAGAGGCACTAAATGATGCAGTAGATAAAGGGTTTTATTATTCGGATCAAATTACATCTACAGTTTTAGGCTCTTTACACAAAGGAAGCGATTCTGTTGCGCAACTGAGAGATCGCGAAGTGGAGTTTCTGAAACTAACTTGTACTGAAAAAACGTACAAAGAAATAGCAAGTGAAATGTTTTTAAGTCCCAAAACCATTGATGGCTATAGAGAAGCCTTATTTGAAAAATTACAAGTGAAAAGTAGAGTTGGCCTCGTATTATACGCTATAAAAAACAATTACTTCAAATTCTAATCACCTAGCTCAAAAAGGGGAATATCACCCCCAATATATGGGGTAATCCGCTCTGTTACTGTGTGCTTTATCTATGGAACTTTGTTTTACTAAGTTGAAGTAATTATCAAATATGAAATTGACAAAGATCAGTGTAAGACAAAGGCTTAAAGATTGGGACGTAGATATTGTTCTCGTCACAATGGTGGTTTTATGCCTACTTCTCAATGCTATTTCAATGCTTACACCTAAAAGTAGAGATCTGGAGACTAATAAAATGTCGATAGACCTTTTTGTTCCATAATATGACGTGATGACTCCGAATATAGTTGAGTAAAGCTATGCTGTGGGTTAAAACCTGTTGGCTTTAATTAAGCAGGTTTTATAAGGGGGTACGATCTTTTCGTGCCCCTTCTTTTTAGTTCTCATAGGAAGAGTTATCAAGTAGATTATCGACTGTCTTATTAAACTCCTTCACAAACTGATCGTAATAATGACCCGTGCCTGGTCCGGTAAAACCTGTGTGTATACGTTGGACTTCACCATTTCTGTCTATAAAGATAGTGGTAGGAAATGCCAAAACATGGTTTAGCATAGGCAAAGTCTTGGCAGCGGCTTCTTTGTCATTAATCCCAGCAATTAGATAGTCAAAGTCTACGCCTAATTTTTGCTTCATCTTTAAAACGCGGTTGCGGGCATATTCAAAATCTGGTTTCGCCTCATAAGCTAATCCTAATACCTCAACACCTCTGTTCTTATTTTCATCATACCATTTCTTCAAGAATCGGGTCTCATCCAAGCAATTAGGACACCAGCTACCGAAAATGCTAATAACCAAAGGCTTACCTTGGTAGTCGGAGAGTGAAACCATGTCGCCATTTAAATTAGGAAACTCGAAGTCAAGTTTATGATAGCCTTCTTTGATAAAGGTTAACGAATCCGGGTTAGGAAGTGCTGCATGCTCATCTCTTACCGCATACCAGGTTTCATGCCATTCTACTCCCGACCAGAAGTCACCGGTTATACTATCCTCCGTTACTCTAGAAGCAGTAAAAAGAAAAGCATGACCCCCATCGAAGGTAGTTAGCTTCATTTCTTGCTCGCTTGCCGTACCCTCCAGGTATCTGTAATCACCAATAGGAGTAAGAAAAGTGCCTGTCATCCTATCGTTATTCTTTTGGAAAATACCGACTGCTTCGGTGGTATCACCTTCTTCATGGTGCACAAAAGTCACTCTCCATTTGCTATCAAAAGCATCGGAGGCCGTTGTATTCTTAAAACGATCGCTATCACCATAAACAGCTTCAAACGATAAAGAGTAATCATCTTCATAGTTCTTGGTCCATTTACCGGAAATCGTAGTTTCCGTTATCCTCGCCTTAATATCTGCATCGAATATGTGCATAGGTAAGTAGAGCGAATCCCCTTTGATCATACCCTCATCTAACTCAATTCGTTCTTCGGCATTGATAAGATAGATCTTAAGCTTTTTCCCGTGCTCAACTTCAAAGTTCATAGGCAATTCATGGTCTTGTATATTCAGAATGCCACGCCAAATGCCTGGCTTGAGTTGAACATCTTTTGATGAATCACAACTGAGAAGCGCGTAACCTGCTATGATGAACAAGGAAAGGATTCTGGTTATTTTTGAGAGTGTTAAGTTAGATTTCATTCTTAAAAAAGTGTACAACGAAGCTAAAATCAAAAATGTTCAAAGACCTAAAGATAATTGAATTAGCTTCTGTTTTAGCAGGGCCAAGTGTGGGACAGTTTTTTGCTGAATTAGGCGCCGAGGTGATCAAAGTTGAGCATCCCGGTCTGGGAGGTGATGTTACTCGAAGTTGGAAAATGAGTGGCGAACAAGACGGAGATATATCCGCTTACTTCTCCAGTATCAACTGGGGTAAAAAATCATTGACGTTAAATCTTGGTGAAAAGGAGGGCAAAGAAATATTGTATGATCTGATCCGCCAAACGGACATAGTAATTACCAGCTATAAACCTGGAGATGCTGAAAAGTTTCAAGTTGATTATGAATCTCTCTCCTCCCTTAATCCAAAATTGATTTATGGTGAAATTACGGGATATGGATCTAAAATAAACCGGGTAGGTTATGACGCCATCGTCCAAGCCGAATCCGGATTTATGTATATGAACGGCTCTTCTGATGGACCACCTACAAAAATGCCAGTAGCGTTAGTAGATGTTTTGGCAGGTCATCATTTAAAGGAAGCTATACTGGTCGCACTGATCCAAAGGCTGCAGAGCGGTAAAGGCAAGTGCGTTTCAGTTTCATTAATAGATGCAGCTATCAGTTCATTGATAAACCAAGCTGCGAATTACTTTGTAGCGGGGGTGAATCCCGAAAGAAAAGGGTCAATACACCCAAACATCGCTCCTTATGGCGAAATATTTAAAACTAAGGACGGCAAAGAGTTGATACTGGCGGCTGGAAATGATAAGCAATTCAAAGGATTATGTCAGATCCTGAGATTAGATACTCTAGTAGATGATGAAAAATTCAAAAATAACCAAGTACGTGTATTGAACAGAGATAAGCTTGAGTTTCATCTTTCATCCAAAATATCAATGTTTATGGCTGATGACCTGATATCTAAATTGATTGAAAGGCAGGTTCCTGCAGGTATAATTGTCTCCGTAGCCGAGGCACTGGATCAGCAGAAGGTGGAGGACCTTTTGTTAAAAAGTGATCACCTCACGGGGCTACGCGGATTTGCAGCTACCGGACTGGAAATTTCCTCCCACCTTCTCCCACCTCCAAAGCTAGGTGAGCATAACTATGCTATTTTGGAGGATAAACTGGGCTATAGAGCGTCTGAAATAGACCAACTAAGGCGTAGCGGCATTATTTAATATCGCTTCATAAACCTTGACGTTTCCATTTGTTTTCTGCCGATAGAGCTAAAACAGCTCTTTCAGAGCTCTTTATTATCATTTTGTTAAAAAGTGTCATAAAGTGGTAGAAAGTGGTTGATTTTCCCATTATTTTCAATATGTTTGTTTATTAGACTACGACTACACAACCACTAATGACCTTTTTTACTAGTCAGTTTGAGTGTAAGATCGATGCCAAGGGCAGGCTGGTACTTCCGGCCAAGATCAAGAGCATTCTACCAGAATCTTCTGGTAATGAGCTGGTTATACGAGAAGGTTTTGAGCCGTGTCTCATCTTATACCCAATGGTAGAATACAAAAAGCTGTACTCTAAAATTGCGGGCCTGAATGAATTCAACCCTGAATACAGGAAAATTCAGAGGCAGTTCTTTAGTGGAAGTTCAATTGTAGAATTGGACAGTGCAGGTAGGTTTCTGATTCCAAAGCAGATGCAGGATTTTGCTGGCTTAGGAAAAGATGCTGTTGTCGTAGGAATGGGTAATAAGGTTGAGATATGGAGCCCTGAGCAATACAAAAAGTACTCAGTGGGCGATCCTGATGAATTTTCAACTTTAGCGCAGAAGTATTTGGATAACTGATTTTAGCTTCAGGCTGCTAGCTACAGGCTACAAGCTTTGATTTCTAAAATAGGGTCCAGGTGATTTAGGCTTTGAGTTATATGCCCAAAGCTTAGTTTGGAAACTGAATATTGAGTTGATGAGAAATTTTAAGGAATTGAAAATTTGGCAAAAAGGCATGGAGATAGCTGCTTCGGTTTATCGAAATGTTCTGGATGCACTGCCTAGTACTGAAAAGTACGGTTTGCGATCTCAGATTTCGAGGGCGGCAGTTTCAATTCCAAGTAATGTGGCGGAAGGTAGTTCAAGGCGTAGTGATAAAGATTATGCACGATTTATTGAAATCTCATTGGGTTCATCTTATGAATTAGAAACTCAATTATTGATTTCAAAGGAGTTGCAGTTGGCCGACCAGAAAAGTCTGGACGGAGTGCTTATTGACCTGGAGGAGCAGCAAAAAATGCTCAGCGCATTCTTAAGCAAACTAAGAGCTTGAGGCTTGGAGCTAGCAGCTAATAGCTCCAACAGCTACCACAAGCCCGTAATGCTCAAAGAGTGTATCGAGGCGCTGAATATCAAAAGTGATGGAATCTATGTAGATCTCACTTTTGGAGGTGGTGGGCATTCTCGAGAGATATTAAAGCACCTTGATGATGATGGGTATTTATATGCATTTGACCAGGACGCTGATGCGAGGGCGAATGCAGAAGATATAGATAAACGTTCTTTTACATTAATTGAAGCTAATTTCCGACACCTTACCAGGTATCTGAGATTGCATAGGGTAACATCGGTAGATGGTGTTTTAGGGGATTTAGGTATTTCCTCGCATCAAATAGATGAAGCTGATCGCGGGTTTAGTACTCGTTTCAATGCTGAACTTGATATGCGGATGGATAGATCTTCCCGGCTTTCTGCTAAAGAGGTTTTAAACAGTTACTCGGAAAAGCAATTGCAAGATATTTTTAGCCGGTACGGTGAGGTTCGGAATGCTAAAACTTTGGCCCAGGCGATTGTAGCTCATCGCATCAATCAACCTCTTGACTCAGTAGATGATTTTATGGGGGTGTTGACAAAGTATGCGATGCGTGGCAAGGAGAACCGCTACTTCGCCCAGGTATTTCAAGCTGTACGAATAGAGGTGAATCAGGAGTTGGAAGCTTTAAGTGAGGCGCTGGATCAGTCCACTAACTTGTTAAAACCAGGAGGCCGATTAGTGATAATGTCCTATCACTCTTTGGAAGACCGTCCGGTGAAGAATTTCATTGCAAGTGGCAATGTAGAGGGCAAAGTTGAGAAGGATTTTTATGGCAATGTGCTAAAACCACTGCAAGCCGTAAATAGAAAGCCAATAATAGCTTCAGATAAAGAAATTAAAGAAAATAACCGCGCTCGAAGCGCTAAGCTTCGGATCGCAGAAAAATTATAGGTATGGCAGTAAATACATTTAAACTAAAGGAAGAAACATCGAAAGGAAGTCTCTTTTCGAGACTAGAGCGACTGATTAAGTTGGAAGGTGTGTTTGCCTATGGGCTTCCGCTAAAGTATTTGCCTTATGTCCTATTTGTGACCGCGGTTGGAATTTTCTACATAGGCAACAGTCATTATGCTGAGAAGAATATCCGGAAGATAGATGCCTTAAAAAAGGAGATTGAAGACTTGCGCGCCGATTATACAGATCTTAAAGCGGACTATATGTATGCCAGCAAGCAGTCTGAAGTGGCTAAAAAAGTAGAAAAACTAGGCGTTAAGGAAAGTCTACGCCCTCCTGAAAAAATTGTGATTACTGAAGAGTGAATATAAAGCGATCCATATTACTAAGAGTTAGAGTAGCCTTTTTACTGGTTGCAGTTTTTGCTATTGCTGTGGTAGTAAAAACCAGTCGCATCCAGTTTTCTGAAGGAAACAAGTGGAAAGAGATAGCCGAACAGATCAGTTATCAGACCAGAACGGTGAAGGCAACCCGAGGCAATATTTATTCCGATAATGGTAGTCTTCTGGCTACAGATCTACCTTTTTACAGAGTCGCCTTCGATGCCACACGCCCTTCAGATAAAGTATTTCAAAATGGAGTTGATTCATTGGCCATCAATTTAGCGGCCTTTTTTAAAGATAAGTCGTCAGAATCGTATAAAAGGATTCTAAAAAATGCGCGGGCAACGGATCGTCAATACGTGCTTCTAAACCGCAAGCAGGTAGGTTATCAGGCAAAAAAAGAAATAGAAAGCTGGCCCATCTTCACAGAAGGGCGACTAAAGGGAGGTGTCATTTTTGAAAGAGTGGATAAGCGATTTCGTCCGTTCTCTAACCTTGCTCATCGTACTATCGGATTTATAAATGAGAATAACGGAGGTGCTGGACTTGAATACAGCTTCAATGAACAGCTTGCTGGAAAAGATGGCGAGGCACTTTATCAGAAAATAGCCGGCGGAGGCTGGAAACCACTTTATGACGGAACAGAGGTAAAGACGGAGCATGGTTTGGATATAGAGACTACCATTGATGTTAACCTTCAGGACGTTAGTGAATCTGCGCTGTTGAGAGCGCTGGATTATCATGAAGCGGATTATGGTGTTGTTGCTGTCATGGAAGTGGCTACCGGTGAAGTAAAGGCCATTGTAAATCTTGAGAGAAATAAAAGTGGATATTACTATGAGCGTTACAATTATGCTGTAGGAGGACTAATAGAACCCGGATCTACGTTTAAGCTGGCCACTATGATTGCGCTGTTGGATGGAGCCGGTATTAATATTGAAGATTCCGTAGAGACTGGGAACGGCATTCAGAAATTCTTCAATAATACGGTTCGTGATCATGAAGAAGGTGGTTATGGGAAAATTAGCATAAAAGAGGCGTTTGAAAAATCCTCTAACGTAGCCATGGCCAAATTGATTGATGAACACTTTGGTCGTGATCCGGCACAGTTCCTAAGTTATGTAGATAAAATTGGAGTGAATGAGCCTTTAGGAGTTCAAATTAAAGGTGAGGGACAGCCCAATATCAAGCGCCCAGGTGACAAAGCCTGGAGTGGAATTACCTTACCCTGGATGGCTTATGGCTACGGTCTTGAACTCACTCCACTGCAAACCTTAGCCATGTATAATGCGGTAGCGAATGGTGGTAAAATGATCCGCCCTGTTCTGGTCAAGCGCATCAGGAAAGCAGATAAAGTTGTTAAAGAATATAACAGTGTAGTATTGAAAAGGCGAATCTGCTCAGAGGAAACTCTTTTAAAGTTAAGACTGATGCTTGAAGGGGTGGTAGAAAACGGTACCGCCCAGAATATTAGTAACGCACATTATAAAATTGCCGGTAAGACGGGAACTGCTCAGATTCTTGAGAACGGTCGGTATACTAAAAAGTATTATACCTCTTTTGCTGGCTATTTTCCAGCAGATGAGCCTAAATACAGTGCTATTGTCCTGATCAAAAACCCCAAAGGCTGGCGGCAATACGGTAGTAACGTAGCGGCACCTGTCTTCAAGGAAATAGCAGATAACATTTACTCAAGAGATATAGAAATGCACGATCCTTTAGAGGACGAATTCATAGCGGAAGCAGGTGTTTTTCCACTGATCCGTTCCGGAAACCAAGAAGACTTGAAGCTTTTGTGCAATGAGTTAGGCGTTTCAAATCATTCGGATAATGAAGCCCAATGGGTTCGAACGCGTGTAGTTGGCAATTCAGTAGAGTGGAAAGAAAATAAAGTAGCTGAAAGTCTTATGCCTGATGTAACTGGTATGACTTTGCGAGATGCCCTATTTGTACTAGAAAGAGCAGGGTTAGTCGTTAATACAGAAGGTAAAGGGCGGGTAGTGCAGCAATCTACTCCGGTAGGCAGACGCATCAATAAAGGGGAACAAGTAAAGTTGAAACTGAGCTGATGAAAGTGCTAAAAGACATATTATATAAAGTGTCATTGGTTTCTACTTCCGGAAGCATGGATAGGGAGGTGAGTGAAATTGCATTTGATTCAAGGAAAGTTAAGCAAGGAACTTTGTTTGTTGCCGTTAGAGGCACTCAAGTGGATGGCCATGACTTTATTAGAAAGGCAATTGAAAGTGGTGCTGCTATTATTGTCTGCGAGGATATTCCAGCCTCGCTTGTTAACAGTGTAACCTACATAGCTGTAAAGGACAGTGCACAGGCGCTGGGCATTATAGCTTCAAACTTTTTTGATAACCCCAGCAGCAAACTGAAATTGGTAGGTGTCACCGGTACTAACGGTAAAACTACTGTTACCACACTTCTTTTTGACCTATTTAGGCAAATGGGCTACTCTACTGGGTTGCTATCTACTGTGGTGAATAAAATTGACAACAAAGAAATAGCAGCCTCGCATACTACTCCTGATGCTATTAGTCTGAATCAGATGCTCGCTCGCATGGTGGATCATGGCTGTGAGTTCTGCTTCATGGAGGCAAGCTCTCATGCTATTGACCAACGTAGGGTAGCTGGGGTTGAGTTTACCGGAGGGGTGTTTACCAACATTACTCACGACCATCTCGACTACCATAAAACTTTTGACGCATATATAACGGCAAAAAAGAAGCTGTTTGATGACCTGCCGTCCGCTGCATTCGCTTTGGTAAATGTGGATGATAAGCGTGGCCGGATCATGCTTCAGAATACAAAGGCTATGAAGAATACATTCGCTTTGAAGAGTGTAGCCGAATTCAGGGCTAAGCTACTGGCCAATTCGCTGCATGGCTTGGAAATGGATATAGATGGAAAGCATGTATGGTTTAAATTGATCGGAGATTTTAATGCGTACAATCTTTTAGCCGTTTATGCCACTGCGGCATTGCTAGGCGAAGATAGGGACAAGGTATTGACTCAACTTTCGCTGCTTAGGGGTGCCCCAGGACGATTTGAACAAGTGGTTACAGATTCCGAGATCACGGCTATTGTAGATTATGCCCATACCCCGGATGCCTTGAAGAATGTACTCGATACCATCGAGGAATTACGTACGGGTAATGAGCAAGTGATTACAGTGGTAGGCTGTGGGGGTAACCGAGATAGGTCAAAACGGCCTTTGATGGCGGCTATAGCTTGCAAACTGAGCAATAAAGTGGTGTTAACTTCGGATAACCCCCGTGATGAAGATCCCATTGCTATCATCAAAGAAATGGAGTCAGGTGTTAGTCCGGCTGATTACAAGAAAACTGTAGTACTGGCAGACCGAGAGGAGGCCATTAAGACAGCATGCCTCATGGCACAGAAAGGCGATATCATATTAGTCGCAGGAAAAGGACATGAGACTTACCAAGAGATTAAAGGTATAAAACACCCTTTTGATGATAAAGAAGTATTAGGACGTATGTTAAACTTGTTTGCTAACTAATTATGCTCTACTACCTCTTTGACTACCTGGAATCACAATTTAACCTCATTGGAGCGGGGGTATTCCAATACATTTCGTTCAGAGCGGGCATGGCAGCTGTAATCTCGCTTTTTATTACCGTAACACTAGGTAAGCGCATTATACGTATGCTTCACGCCAAGCAGGTAGGAGAGAGCATTCGTGACCTTGGCCTGCAAGGGCAAATGGAGAAAAAAGGGACACCCACTATGGGTGGTTTGATGATCTTAAGTGGCATACTGGTTCCCGTATTATTGTTTGCTAAACTGGATAATATCTACGTTATATTATTGATCGTGGCTACCGTTGGGTTAGGTCTGATCGGTTTTCTTGATGACTATATCAAGGTTTTTAAAAAGAATAAAGAAGGTCTGGCCGGCCGGTTCAAAATAGTAGGGCAGATCGCTATAGGATTAGTGGTTGGATTAACGCTCTATTTTAACGATGATGTAGTAGTAAGGGAATATGCTGATGAGTCGGTGAATCAGAATGGTGAACTGGTAAGAACCTATGAAGACGTAAAATCGACTAAAACCACGGTTCCATTCCTAAAAGATAATGAGCTTGATTACGATAAGATACTACCGTTTTTGGGACATGACTTTACCTGGATCATTTATGTGCTGATCGTGATCTTTATTATTACGGCAGTTTCCAATGGAGCGAACATTACAGATGGTATCGATGGCCTTGCTGCCGGTACTTCAGCCATTATCGGACTTACACTAGCGATTTTCGCCTACTTATCAGGTCGTGTCGATTTCTCTGATTACCTGAATATTTTACATATTCCGAACCTTGGAGAGGTTGTTATTTTTTGCACCGCCTTCGTAGGCGCATGTATTGGGTTTCTGTGGTACAACAGTTTTCCAGCTCAGGTTTTCATGGGAGATACGGGAAGCCTTTCACTTGGGGGCATAATAGCCGTAGTAGCTCTGGTAGTACGAAAAGAACTAATGATCCCCTTGCTATGCGGCATCTTCCTGATCGAGAATATCTCTGTGATGCTTCAGGTGGGGTATTTTAAATACACGAAGAAGAAGTACGGAGAAGGCCGGCGCATCTTCAAAATGGCGCCTTTACATCACCATTACCAGAAAATGGAACTACATGAGTCCAAGATCGTTACGCGGTTCTGGATTGTGGGTATACTGTTAGCGATTTTGAGTTTGGCAACATTGAAACTTAGGTGATTTTAGATTGTGTGATTGAAGATTTATGATTTTGAAATGAAAGAGCAGTTAATAAAACGGAATAGACAGTTAGTATTTGAAGTGATTGATCTCATTGATGATATGCCAAAGTCTATGGTCAATTCTGTTTTTGCCAGACAGCTAATTAGAAGCTCAAGTTCAGTGGGTGCCAATTATAGAGCTGCTTGTAGAGCTAAAAGTCAAGCCGATTTCATAAACAAACTAAAGATAGTTGAAGAAGAGCTGGATGAGTCTATCTATTTCATGGAGTTGATTAAATATGCGACTAAAGGAAAATTTGATCAAGTGTTGAACAAGTTGTCTGAAGAGGCTTATGAGCTCCTATCTATATATGTGGCTTCAATAAACACAGCCAAACGAAATAAAAATCTTAAGTCTAAAATCAGTAAATCAAAAAATCCCTAAAGAAATCAAAAATCGTAAATCAAAAAATCTAAAATCATCAATAACAGACTAACTATATTAGGAGCAGGCGAAAGCGGAACGGGAGCGGCCTTATTGGCAAAAGCGAAAGGGTTTGAAGTGTTTGTTTCAGATTATGGAAGCATCGCCGATGAGTACAGAGCTGAGCTGGAGGGAGCAGGAATTACCTACGAAGAAGGGAAACACTCTAAACACAAAATCCTCGAATCTCAGATCATTATTAAAAGCCCTGGGATCTCTCCAACGGTTCCTGTTGTACAAGAGGCGCTTGAAGCAGGTATACGTGTTATTGATGAATTAGAGTTTGCGGCTCACTATACCAGCGCGAAAATCATAGCGATTACCGGAACAAACGGTAAGACTACAACAACACTGCTGATTTATCATTTACTGAAAACAGCTGGCTATAATGTGGGTCTTGCAGGAAATATAGGGCACAGCCTGGCAAAGCAAGTCATTCAAGATAAACACGATTATTATGTGATCGAGATAAGCAGCTTCCAGTTGGACGGAACGCTCACTTTCAAGCCTTTGATTAGTGTACTGCTGAATATCACACCGGATCACATGGATCGCTATGATTATAAGATCGAACGGTATGTGAACTCCAAATTCAAGATCGTACAGAATGCCGATGCTAACGACCATTTTATCTACTACGGTGATAATCACCTGATCGCTAGCGAAATTCTAGAACGGGAGATCAAAGCCCAAACCCACGAGATATCCTTGGAACGCAAAACTGAGATTTATGCAGACGATGACACCATGCATTTTGGAGATTTCAGTATAGCAAAGTCTGACACGATTTTAAGAGGTAGCCACAACGCGATCAATATGATGGCTGCGGTTAAAGCCGCACAGCTCGTTGATATACCTGAGACAGACATACGTAGCGGTTTGAAAAGTTTTAAAAACGCACCACACAGGCTCGAATATGTGGCGACCATCAATGATGTAGATTTTGTCAACGATTCAAAGGCTACAAATGTAGATGCTGTGGGCTATGCGTTGGAAAGCTTTTCTGAGCCATTGGTATGGATAGCAGGAGGTATTGATAAGGGTAACGACTATAACCTGATCATGGAGTCCGTGAATAAAAAAGTACGAGCCCTGGTATGCCTGGGTAAAGACAATGGCAAGCTCAGAGATGCCTTCCATAGCGAAATCGTAGACCTTCTGGAAACAGATAACATCAAGGATGCCGTCAAATCATCTTTAGCGTATGCTCAGGCCCATGATATAGTGCTTTTATCTCCGGCTTGTGCAAGCTTCGACCTATTCAAAAGCTATGAAGATCGTGGTGACCAATTCAAGGCTGCAGTACTGGAATTGAAACAAGAATTCGAAAGTAAAGAGGCGCTATTATGATGCAGAAAGTGAAAATATGGATGGACGAGCAGGTAAAGGGTGATCCCGTGATCTGGGCGGTAGTGATCGCACTTTCATTGATTAGTATTCTCGTAGTCTATAGCGCTACCGGCACGTTGGCCTTTAAGCGAATGACCAACCCTGAGGCCTACCTCTTCAAACATACTGCGTTAGTGGCTGTAGGTATTTTTGCCATGTGGTTAGCGCACAAGGTTGATTACCGTTACTATTCAAAGCTTTCAAGAGTAGCACTCTGGATAAGTGTTCCTTTGTTGATCTACACATTTACTAATGGGGTCAACTTGAATGACGCTTCCCGATGGATCCAGATCCCTGTCATCAATGCTTCATTTCAGCCCTCCGATTTAGCCAGTTTGGCGCTGATCACAAGTCTGGCCAGTATGCTGTCTAAGCGTCAGCTAAATATTGCCGATTTTAAAGAATCGCTCATTCCTATCCTTATTTGGTGCGGAGTGATTTGCGGATTGATCGCACTTACAAACCTATCATCAGCCATCCTCTTGTTCTTAACTTGCATGCTGATCATGTTCATAGGCCGCGTTCCTGTTAAATACTTAGCGATGCTCGTATTTGTCGGAGCTATAGCCGGTGTTGGTGCTTTAAAATTTGGTGTTCGTGGAGACACAGCTAAAAGTAGGATCGAGAATTTTATAAATGGCGAAAACTTACCCTTTCAAGCAAAACATGCTCGAATTGCAGTAGCTACCGGAGGGATATTTGGAAAGGGCCCAGGTAACAGTCAGCAACGTAATATTCTGCCACACCCTTATTCTGATTTTGTATATGCAATTATAGTTGAGGAGTACGGTCTTATCGGGGGATCGGTCGTGCTGATATTGTACTTGTTATTGCTTTACCGGGGTATGAAAGGAGTGGTACATAGCGAGCGGGCTTTTGGGGGTCTGCTAGCTGCCGGATTAAGTTTTGCCATTGTACTACAGGCCATGGTGAACATGGGAGTAGTAGTGGGTTTAGGGCCTATAACAGGATTACCGTTGCCTTTGGTAAGTATGGGGGGTACATCGTTGTTGTTCACCGGAATTTCAATAGGCATTGTACTCAGCGTGAGCCGAGGTGAGGTGGATAACTCCTGGGGAAATACGAGTGGAGATATAAAAAATGTAATGCGCACAGCTTAGAGCGAACGGCGAAGAGCTTAGAGCACGGAGCATAGTGTTTTGAAATAAATGGAAAAAGAAATAAAGAAATAACTAAAGACCAAGGACTTAATACTAAGGACTAAAGACTAACGACTAAAAACTATTGACTAAAAACAGACCATATCGATTTATCATAAGCGGAGGAGGCACTGGAGGTCATATCTATCCGGCTTTGGCGGTGGCTAATGAAATTAAAGCACGTGAGAAAGATGCTGAGATTTTGTTCGTCGGGGCTAAGGGTAAAATGGAGATGACTAAAGTTCCTGAGGCAGGATATCCCATTAAAGGATTATGGATCAGTGGTTTACAGCGTAGAGTGACCCTTGAAAATCTCTATTTTCCACTCAAGGTAATCTCAAGTTTCTTAAGTGCCAAGAAGATATTAAAAAGCTTCCAGCCGGATGCAGTAATAGGTTTTGGCGGTTATGCTAGTGGCCCGGTAATGATGGCGGCTAACTCCAAAAGGCTTCCGGCTATGATCCAGGAGCAGAACTCCTACGCAGGTTTGACCAACAAAAAGCTGGGAGCTAAGGCCGCTAAAGTATGTGTGGCTTATGACGGCATGGAACAATACTTTCCTAAAGAGAAGATCAAACTCACCGGGAATCCGGTTCGCAGTGATATTTTAAGTTTGCAGGACAAAAGAGCCAAAGCTTTTGAACATTTCAAGCTTGACCCTGATAAACCTTGCCTGTTGATCTTAGGGGGTAGCTTAGGTGCCAAAACCATTAACAATAGCGTATTGGCCAGGTTACCTCAAGCTATACACAAGGGGGTGCAGCTTATCTGGCAAACGGGTAAGTTCTATTATCACGAAATGACTTCTGCCGCCAAGAATTATGATCTTACCAACGTACGTATCCTCGAATTTATCAAAGAGGTGGACTTGGCTTATGCAGCAGCTGATGTAGTCATATCCAGGGCTGGAGCACTTTCAATTTCAGAGCTGTGCTTGGTAGGTAAGCCGGTAATATTCGTACCCTCACCCAACGTAGCTGAAGACCATCAAACTAAAAATGCTCGAGCATTAACTAAAAAAGGTGCCGCTATTTTGGTAAAGGACTCAAACGCCAAGAAAGATATGATACCTACGGCATTGGAGTTACTATCCGACAAGGAGCGAAGAAAGATATTATCAGGGAATATTAAGCTTTTGGGCAAGCCTAAGGCAACGGAAGATATAGTCAACGAATTGATGGAGATGATTAAATGAATATAAAGGACTACGATATCGTCTTTTTCATTGGTATAGGAGGCATAGGAATGAGCGCTTTAGCGCGCTGGTTTAATGCTAATCACTTTAAAGTGTATGGCTATGATCGCATGGAGACCCCTTTAACCCAGGAATTAGTAAGTGAAGGTATTTCAGTCCATTATAACGATGATATCGACCTGATTCCTAATGCGCTTTATGAAGGTAAAGGCCTGGTGATCATTACACCAGCCATACCGAAGTCGCAAAGACAGATGAATCATCTGCAGGGTGAAGGTTTTGAACTATATAAGCGTTCTCAGATCCTGGGGATGATCTCCGATCAGTTCACTACCGTAGCGGTAGCGGGTACGCATGGTAAAACCACCACCTCATCTATGATCGCACATTTACTAAAGTTTGCGGGACTGGATGTGACGGCCTTCCTGGGGGGTATAGCCACAAATTATAATACCAACTTCATAGCCAACCTAGGCACTAATAATACCATCGCTGTCGTGGAAGCCGATGAGTTTGACCGGTCGTTCCTGACTCTCCATCCTGACGTTGCCGTAATTACTTCCACGGATGCCGATCACCTGGATATCTATGGAAACAAGGATACGCTTAAAGCTTCATTTAAAGATTTTATAGGTCAGGTTAAATCCAATGGTAAGTTATTTGTAACAGAGGCCGTGGCGGATGATTTAGATCTAACGATTACTAAACATAACAGCACTTATGGTTTAAACCGGGGACAATTTTTTGCCAGCAATATTACCATCGAAGATGGGTTTTTTGTATTCAACTATTGTGACGAGCAGTACAACATTGATAAAATAAAGCTAGGTGTCCCCGGTTTTCATAATGTAGAGAATGCTATTGTGGCCATTGCCACAGCGTTAACCTTAGGAGCTTCTCTCGAACAGGTAAAAGCAGGTATCGAGAGCTATCAAGGCGTGAAAAGGCGTTTCGAATATATTGTAAGATCGCAAGAGATTGTGTTTGTAGATGACTATGCACATCATCCAACGGAAATCGAGGCATTTCTCAAGTCGCTAAAAGCATTGTATCCCGAACGCAAGATCACAGCTATTTTCCAGCCGCACTTGTATACCAGAACCCGTGATTTCATGGAGGGTTTTGCGGAAAGCCTGGGTCTAGCTGACGAGGTGATACTTTTGGATATCTACCCCGCTAGAGAAGAGCCGATTCCAGGGATCACATCAGAAGTGATCTTTGAGAAATTAAATGTGTCTGCTAAAGTCATTACCAACAAGACAAAGCTTGCTGGGGTATTGGAAACAAAAGATTTAGAAGTAGTAGCTACAATCGGGGCTGGTGATATTGACCAGCTTGTCAACCCGATAAAAGAACAACTGGAAAGGAGGTACCATGTGGGTTAAGGTCAAAAAATATCAGGTAATAGGTGCAGTAGTGATTGCCGTTCTTATGATGATAACCATCAGTTTTTCTGAGCGGAACTTGGACAACCATATTTGTCAGGATATCATCATCCGCATTGAGAACCAGCATGAGAACTTCTTTTTGGGTGAACAAGATGTGATGGATCTGATCACGGTCAACGGCGAATACGTGATCAAAGGCACTCCTTATGAAGATTTGAACCTGAAGGAGATCGAAGGACGCATAAAAACGCAACGCTTCATTAAAGAAGCAGAGATCTACAAAGATCTCAAAGGAAACTTACTTGTCAATACTGCGCTCAGACGCCCTTTTGCTAGGATATTAATTGAAAATGCACCGGATTATTTTATTGCTGAGGACGGAGCTATCCTCCCCTATTCTTCCAAGTACGCCACCCGAACTGTGCTGCTATCAGGTGATTATATGGATGAATTGGTGAAGCAAGACCTTACAGAATCCGAGACGGGAAGAAAGGTATATGATCTGTTGAAATTCATTCATAATGATCGGTTTTGGAAAGCCCAGGTGGCGCAGTTGGATATTGATAAAGAGGGTGAGATCATAATCTACCCGCAGGTGACTAAGCAGTTGGTAGAATTCGGATTGCCTGAAAACATTGAGAATAAGTTCAAGAGACTAAGAATATTTTATAAGCAGATCCTGCCCCGAAAAGGCTGGAATGGATATAAGCGTGTGAATTTGAAATATAAAGATCAAATAATAGCAGAATGATTTTAATCGTGGCCTACATCGCAATGATCATCATACTCAAGTTCAAAATAGACATGAGCGATAAAGTAAATGATGCAGAACACGAGGATGATTCACTACTAAAGACTAAGGACTAAAGACTTAATACCAGTGACTAAAGACTAAGGACTTAATACTAGATACTAAAGACTATAAAAAAACAACCACTAACACTAAAAATTACAACCATGGAAAATGACAAAATCGTAGTAGGGCTGGACATTGGGACCACCAAGATCTGTGCGATTGTTGGTAGAAAGAATGAATTCGGAAAACTAGAAGTACTCGGCATGGGCAAAGCTGAGTCGGACGGGGTCATTCGGGGCATCGTCACCAACATTGACAAGACAGTGGCCGCCATTGAGAAGGCAGTGAAAGAAGCAGAAGACCAGGCGGGCATAGACATTCGCGTGGTGAACGTAGGTATCGCCGGGCAACACATCAAAAGTTCCATTCATCATGGTAGCATCACACGTGATTCTAACGATGATGAGATCACGGTAGAGGATATCAACCGCCTCAATAATGACATGTATCGCATCGTCATTCCTCCGGGTAGTGAAATTATCCATGTTATGCCACAAGATTATACCGTGGATTATGAAGATGGTATTAAAGATCCTGTAGGTATGAGTGGAGTTAAGCTTGAAGCTGATTTCCATGTGATCACCGCCCAGACCAACGCTATCAATAATATCAACAAATGTGTTAGAAGAGCTGGTTTAGAGATCGAGAACCTGATTCTCGAACCCCTGGCATCCAGTTTAGCTGTGCTGAGTGAAGAAGAAAAAGAAGCCGGTATTTGCCTGATCGATATTGGAGGCGGTACTACGGATATTGCCATCTTCCATGATAATATCATCCGCCATACGGCTGTGATCCCGTTTGGAGGTAACATTATTACCTCGGACATCAAACAAGGTTGTATGGTAATGCAGCACCAGGCTGAGTTGCTAAAAACTAAATTCGGTACGGCCATAGCCGAAGAGGCAAGTCCCAATGAGATCGTATCGATACCTGGTATTAGAAATCGCGCTCCCAAGGAGATCTCAGTGAAGAATCTTGCGCATATCATTGAGGCCAGAATGGAAGAGATCGTAGAGCTGGCACATACGGAGATCATTACTTCAGGATTTGAGAATAGGCTGGCAGGCGGCATTGTGATCACAGGAGGCGGTTCGCAACTCGGCAGTCTGAAGCAATTAGTAGAATATATGAGTGGCATGGATGCTAGAATTGGCTACCCGAATGAGCACCTGGGCAAAAGCAAGGTGGATTCGGTGAAAAGTCCGATGTATGCTACTTCAGTAGGTTTAGTACTTTCCGGCTTTAGAGCCTTGGACGAGCGCGAAAACCGATACAACGAGTCACGTGAACATAGCCGTGGTACAACCACCAAAAGGCGTGAAGCTACCGGAGACTTCTTTTCGAAGATCTTAAACAAAACAAAAGGATTGTTGATCGATGACCTGGACGGAAAAAGCGATTACTGATCACTCAAAATTTGACAACCACTAAATAATAATAGTTATGTCTGAACATGCATACAAATTCGATTTACCATCGCACCACAAGTCGATCATAAAAGTGATCGGTGTTGGAGGTGGTGGCAGCAATGCGGTCAACCACATGTTTAACCAAGGGATTAAAGATGTTGAGTTCATCGTTTGTAATACTGATTCACAAGCGCTTAAAGCCAGTGCTGTGCCCGGTAAACTTCAAATAGGAGTGAACCTGACGGAAGGACTAGGCGCAGGAGCGAATCCTGATGTTGGAAAAAATGCGGCTCTTGAGAGCCGAGAAGATATCCGGGACTTACTCGGAAACGATACTAAGATGGTGTTCATCACCGCAGGAATGGGTGGAGGTACCGGTACCGGTGCCGCTCCAGTTATTGCTAAAATTGCTAAAGAAATGGACATCCTAACGGTGGGTATTGTCACGGCACCTTTCGTTTTTGAAGGCAAAAAGAAAATGGCCCAGGCTAAAGCCGGCATGGATGAGATGAAGGCTAATTGCGACACTGTGCTCGTTATCTTGAATGATAAACTTCGTGAGATCCATGGCAACCTTTCCATAGGAAGCGCTTTCGCACAGGCAGATAATGTGTTGACCACAGCGGCTAAAGGGATTGCCGAGATAATTACTGTGGCGGGTTACGTAAATGTGGATTTTCAGGATGTGCGAACT
The DNA here is from genome assembly GCA_039199635.1 of Bacteroidota bacterium. Taxonomy (GTDB): domain Bacteria; phylum Bacteroidota; class Bacteroidia; order Cytophagales; family Cyclobacteriaceae; genus Fulvivirga. The sequence goes on from JBCCSU010000033.1 coordinate 24,737, forward strand.
GTCATGCTGAATGCGGGTGCCGCCGTGATGGGTTCATCTCAAACCAAAGGTGAGAACCGTGCAAGAAAGGCAGCAGAAGAGGCATTGGCTTCACCTTTACTGGATAACCGGGATATCCTGGGGGCACAAAAGATACTACTTTCGATCATTTCTGGTGAGCAGGCCGAGTTACAGATGGATGAGTTAACAGAGATTACTGAATTCATCCAGGATGAAGCAGGTGAAGATGCAGAAGTGATCTTCGGCCATGGCGTGGATCCTAACCTGGAAGACAGCATTCGTGTGACGGTTATAGCTACAGGCTTCGACCGTGAGGATAATAGAGAAGTGGTTATGGGTACGGATGAAGATCGTAAGGTGTATAACCTGGAATCCACGAAGCAGATCAACATGTTTCAGATGGATAACTCCGTAAATGAGCAGAAGGAGATGACCTCCCGTAAAGTAGAGCCGGAGGAACCTAAGGTCGAAGAGGAGCGAGGCTATTCTTTTGCGGCTCCCACGAACACAGCAGATGAAAATATCGAAGAAGATGAGGGTGAAGACGGACTTTTCTTAGACGATGAGTTCGATATCATTGAAGACGACACTTCTGATCAAACGATCAATGCAGAAGGTATGATGGACATTAATAGCACCCGCGACAGGCTACAGAAAAAGGCTGAAGAGCGCCTGGCCAAGTTGCGTGGCTTAAACAAATCCGAAATGGGTGCTGACGAGTTCAAAGAGCGTTTAGATGTACCGGCTTATTTAAGAAAAGATGTGCGTTTGCAGAATGTACCTCATTCATCGGAGCCGCATGTAAGTAAATACAATCTGAATGATGATAATCAGATTTTAGGAAACAATAAATTTTTGCATGACAATGTAGACTGATCAAATGGTGGTCAGTCAGATTTTTTGCCCTGACGAAAACCTTTCAGGTTTTATCAGGATAATGAAACTGATTGGCACTACCAGCGCTTAAAACCGGCTTACATTCCAAGTTTCGTAGTGGTTGTTGGTTGTAATTTTTTGGCCGGTGCTGTGGTGCCAATA
>JBCCSU010000034.1:0-25681 GCA_039199635.1 Bacteroidota bacterium
CTCATAGCCATTTTTAACTGGACTTCCTGCAAACGAAAAGATCAAGCCAATCACTGCAATAAGAATACTACTCTTTCTCATATCTCAAAATTTATTTGTTAGTCAATAAAACTTCTAATTAGGGTATTAAGTTCGTCTTCACTGATCTCACTTTCAACAAATTTTCTTTCACCGGTTTCTTCATTAATTAAAAGTGTGGCAGGAATTGCACCCGACCAGCTTTTATCCACTTTATCAATCCACGAATTGTAGTCAATCTCATCTAAGAGGTAAATGTTCGAGGTCATGCCTTTGCGTTCAACGAACTTGTTCACCTTGGAGATCTGGTCTGCAAAATCCAGACTTATTAAGTTTACAGAGATCTTATCGCCATATGTCTTTTTAGCTGTTTCAAAATAAGGCAGTTCTTTGATGCAAGGTCCACACCAGGTCGCCCAAAAGTTGATGACTTTTATTCCCTTGCCGGACTCTTTTATCATACTCTCCAGCTTACCGAACTTGATAATTTCAGCTGTGTTTTGAGCAGTGCTCACAGTAAAACTAAAAAAGGCAAATGCTACTCCCAGAATAATTTTCTTCATGATATCACAAGGATACGAGATTCAATAAAACTTTGTTGAATAAAGATCAACCATCCAGAAATTTTACTTCTATTTTAACCGCATCATCAATTGTATTATTCTAAGATGATGCATTTTGGTGTTTGTAATTAAAACAAAAGACAGAACAAGTGGGCTTAACATTAAGTTCAAATTGCCATAACGCACGGATAAAGGAATTTTAAGGATGAAATTTGAATTTATCAATTTCCATTTTGAGCTTTTTTAAGCTAGATCCGATCTTAATTCGATGTAAGTTTTGCAAACTAACGTAAAGAAACATCCATTCTTTCTCCCCTTTGATTAGACAAAATCAAGATTTTAAAAAGTCAATAGAAAGTTTTCCACAAAATCGAAAAGTTTTCCACAGCACAAAACTAATTAGGTTTAATTATCTGATTTACAATTAGTTAAATGGAAATGATTCAATTAGCGCTTTGTGGATAAATGAATTCCTCTGAAAATGACAAGGATTTTTGCCGGAAAATTGCAGAAAAAATTAAAGCGTTCTTATTTCGATGTAAAAGGGATTTATCTCAGGTACTATGTAAGCGCGTTATTCTCTATGATGAAGCATTAACTTGTTTCGGTAGGCGTTAAAAATACGAGACTTGGATAAAAACCCCAGATACTTTCCGTTTTCTATAACCGGTAAATTCCACGCACCACTCTTCTCAAATTTACCCATCACGGATTGCATATTTTCATGAGGCTCAACATTGGCCGGGGGAATGGTCATAACCGTTTGTACCTTGATATTTTCCCGCTGATCGGCATCGAACATTACTTCTCTTATATCGTCCAGGGTAACCACCCCAAGTAATTTTTGCTCTTCATAAACAACCGGGAAAATATTTCTTTTAGACTTTTTGATCAGATTTACCAGCTCGCCCAGGGTAGCTTCTGGCCTAATGGTTAACAGATCCTTTTCCAGGATCTTGGTAAGGTCGATTTGGCTCAGTACCTGGCGGTCTTTATCGTACTGGATCAGATCTCCGCGCTCGATCAAATGCTTGGTATAGAGGGAGTGCTTTTCAAAGATAGAGCTGGTACTGTAAGATATGGCAGATACGAGCATAAGGGGAACGAATAGCTCATAACCGCTGGTGATCTCGGCAATTAAGAAAATGGCCGTTAGCGGGGCATACAAGACCCCGCTCATGACCCCACACATCCCTACAAGAGTAAAATTGCTTATACTCATACTGCCCCAGTTAAGCGCGTTAGTACTGGATGCAAATAAAAAGCCGGTGATGCCACCAAGAAATAGCGATGGCGCAAAAATTCCACCACTTCCTCCTGCACCTATAGTCAGAGCTGAGGCTACAGGTTTGATTAATAATACCCCGAAAATGAAAAGAAGCATAAACCCAACATTTTCTACTTCGTCAAAGAACAATGAAGAATTAAGTACCTCTGAGCCGTTTCCTGCTAGCAGCAATTTAATGGTATTGTAACCCTCGCCAAATATGGGAGGGAACACAAAAATGATAAGCCCTAAAAAGATCCCTCCTGTGACAGCCCGACCTAAATATCCTTTTACTTTGGAGATCTGATGCTCTATTTTATAAGTGACTCTAGTAAAGTAAACGGAAACCAGCCCACAAACTACCCCCAGTAAGATGTAATAAGGTGTATCAACCGCCTGAAAGGAGTCAACCAGCTTAAAGGAAAAAAGCACATCATCTCCCAAAAGCGCGAGAGAGATGAGAGCCCCCGTTACCGATGCAATGAGCAGCGGTATAAACATGGCTATTGTCACATCAGCTAAAATGACCTCAAGACAGAATATGACACCGGCTACAGGTGAGTTGAATATGGCTGATATTGCCCCTGCAGCTCCACAACCGATCAGTAGCGTCCTCTTTTTGTAATTTAGGTGCATCAACCGCCCTACGTTCGACCCAATGGCCGATCCTGTGACCACGATCGGTGCCTCTAGCCCCACCGAACCTCCAAAACCCACCGTAATAGCGCTGGTTAACATCCTGGAATACATCTTTGATCGGCGGATTATGCTGGACTTTTTGGCAATGTCATACAGTATTTGTGTGATGCCATGGCCCAAGTTCTCTTTCAGGAGAAACTTACTGACTAAAACTGTAATTAAAATGCCTATCAGTGGAAAACCAAGGTAAAAGTAATTGGCATATTTGATATCGAAATCACTGGTAAGTGCATATTGGATCAGATGCACTGTTTCTTTGAGTAATACGGCCGCGCAGCCAGCTATGGTACCGATCAGGCCAGCTAAAATAAGCATGAAGGTTTTGTTATTGACGTGTTTAATTCGCCAAATAAGAAACTTCACTAATATGCCTTGAAACAGCTTCTCCACTCGATTTAAGATAGGCTGGCAAAGTTAGAATAATCAACGCTATCCCCTTTAGTGAGGTTAACTTTAATCTGCTAAATTTATTCAGCGTATGGATAAGATTATTAAGATAAAAGAGACCTGTTTATATCTACATGATCTGGAAGGGGCCAAACAGTTTTACCATGGGAAGCTGAAGTTAGGTGTTATCAGCTATGTGCCTGACAAACACATCTTTTTTCGTGTAGGGGGTTCAGTTTTGTTGTGTTTTAATCCGGAGGATAGCAAAGTGAAGACTTCGCCCCCACCGCATTTTGCTACTGGAAATCAACATTTCGCGTTCGAGGTAGAACAGCGGGATTACGAAAAGGTGAAAGAAAGGATACTGAACCTCGGCATTGCTATTACAGACACTGTAGTCTGGAGTTCCGGTCAAGAGTCATTTTATTTCAATGATCCTGAGAACAACGTTCTCGAAATTGTGCCGCTAGGTGTCTGGGAGTAACCGATGCTTTAAGCGCTGTACAAAGTTGGTTTTTGGCACTTCTTTAGCCGGTTCTTCCGGATCGGCCGGTGAAACCTGGGTGTAGATATTTTGATACCAATTGGAGTAATCATCGTAGGTGATACAGTCATCCATCAATTTTGAATCTGTTAGGATCTTTATAACGAGATCGGTTGAATCTATATTCTTAATGTGGATCTGCTCAGCCTCAGGTAGATCTCTAACCCTAATGTAATGTATACCCTTGTAGACTTTAGCTTTTTGCACTGTACGGATCGCTTTTAGAATGATGAATATAGATAATTTACCGCTGGCTTACGTAACCCTATTATTAAAATTATCTTGAAAAAAGGTTATATCGTATAATACAATATATAGCTCTAAAGCCATCTTTCCAATTAATTTTCTTACCCTCCGCGTAGGTACGGCCATAATATGAGATACCCACCTCATACAGCCTGATACCCGGGATACGCGCTAGTCTGGCCGTTATTTCCGGTTCAAAGCCAAATCTTCTTTCTTTCAGTTTGAGTGATTTGGCCATTTTGGAATCTACTAGTTTATAGCATGTTTCCATGTCCGTAAGGTTCAGATTTGTAAACATATTGGATAGGAAAGTAAGAAACTTATTACCGATCGAATGCCAGAAAAAAAGTATTCTATGTGGATTTCCACCCAGAAAGCGACTGCCGAAAACAGCATCCGCAACGCCGTCTACTATAGGTTTCAATAGTAAGTTAAATTCTTGCGGATCGTACTCCAGATCAGCATCCTGTATCACCAGGTATTCACCAGAGGCCTCAAGTATCCCTCTGTGAAGAGCGGCACCCTTACCTTTATTTTTAGGCTGATCAAAGAATTTGATATTTGTTTCAGGATGTTTATGTATGTACGACTTAATAACTTCAACAGAGCTATCTTCCGATGCATCATTAACTATAACCAACTCTTTCTTTATGTTATGAATAAGCTGCACCTCCAATACCTTATCCAGAATAGTTCGAATGGTCCGTTCTTCATTGTAGACCGGAATGATGATGGAGAGTGTTTTGATCATCTTTTGAACTTGAGCAGGTAGGTATCCGGATTAGTGAGGTGCTGAACCTGCTGAAAGCGCTCAGGATACTGCCGAACTGCGGGTAATAGGTAGCGGAGAGTATTGCCGTATACTTGATCGATCACCACATAATCTACTTGCCGCTCTTCCAGGTGTTTCAATACTTCTTCAGGATTCGCAAATTTATACCTAAGGGTATATTTATTGGCGTATAAGTGAAACAGTGACGGTTTACCACAAGCCACCACAGCTTCCCCTTTAACATTTCGATCAAGCCATTTGGCCATTTCAAAATAGTTTTTCCAGCCTGGGGAATACTTTTCTTTGGCTTGGTTGTGAATATCTGCAATGGCGCCAAATTGGAAAAGCAGAAACAAACTCATTAATGCACCGTATACTACTTTTTGGTTTGCTCTTTTTACCACCCAGGCTGCGACTTGATAAAGTCCAACTATCAATAAAAGAATGAGTAGAGGTACTACAGACACAATAAACCGGACTCCTATCCATACTTGTGGCCAAAGCATAAGAATAGCGAATGTTCCAAGTAGATATCCTGTTATCAACCATCGATGATCTTTGAGCTTGAAAATCCCATAGATCATAATTCCTAAAAGAAGGAGTCCGGCAAACCACTGGCCTCCAGTAGCTTGCTGACCGTAGCCAGGCTCAAAAGCAGGGAATATGGCATCGGGCAACTCTTTCGTTATATATCTAGAGAAATTCTCAAAAAAGCGATCTATAAAATTGCCAATATCTGCTTGACCGAGTGCAGGTTGATAGGGGTTGATCATTTTCAATTGGCGCAGATAGGAGCTTCCCCCTAAATTACTAGCACGTATAGACCAGGGGGCAATAGCCAGGGTAAAAACGCCAATATACAATCCAATGGATTTCCAATTTTTCTTGAATAATAAAGCCAAGACAAAACCGCCCATCAGCGCCACCCCGAGTGATCGGACGTGATAAGCGCATATTAGCGAAAGCAATGTGAACCACACATATTTATCTTTCAAATTAAATCTCTCGGTATCCGTTTTGGTAAAAAAGAAAAGTGCCATTACACTAAAGCATAGAAAAGGCACCTCAGACATCACTAATGAGGAGTACCACAGGATATGGGCATTAAGTGCAGCTAGCAATGTCACTCCCAAAGCCATAAATTCATTATCGAGCAGCTTACACGCTAGAAAATAAAACAAAGTAAGGCCTCCTAAACCTAAGATCCCAGTAACTATCTTCACGGCAGTGAGACTGTCTGAGAAGAGCATTATCGCACTAATGATCACAGGATATCCCGGAGGATAATGATTGCTTGGTTTTTTAGCGCTACTAGAAATATTCACATAACCTTCTCCACCTGCCAAAGCCTTGCCCAACATGAAATAGCTGGCATTATCTCCGAGCATGGCAAGTTTGGAGTCGAATGTGTAAGAAAATGCACCTATAAAAACTACAGCTAAAACTGTGATGTGAATCCAGTGGGTACGTGCTTTCAATAGAGTAATTTTGACCTTAACTAATACGCTAAGATAGAGATTTCTATTTTTTACGGTTAAAGAAACTGCAATCTGATTGATCTCAAAAAATAAAAGAACCAGTTTTGAGCTAAAGGTGTTGAAAGATAAAAATGAAATAATGGATAAGTTGAAATTCAAGGGATTTTTGATTCCCGGTGCTGTGTTAATGATGTTCGCTTGGGGATGCAATTCTCCTAAAAGTGACCAAAAGCCTGAGCTTCCAGTGGTGAACGCCACAAATTCTCAATTCAATCAATATTGGTATGCCGGCAAGGCAGAGATCACCTCCTATGAATTAAAGCAATCCAGATACGGTGAGGTTCATAATGGAGAGGCAGTGCTCATCTTTGTTACAGAACCTTTTTCCAAATCGGATCAAGTTAAATTGGATTACCCCGGGCAAGCAGGAGATGATAAAACGACAGTTCTTAAGTTGAACTACACTAAAAATTTTAACACCGGAATATATCCGTATTCAATGATGCTCTCGGCATTTACACCGGTAGACACTTATAATTATAAGTATACACCAAAGGTCACTGCTTCCATTCAAGAATGGTGTGGACAGGTTTATACACAAATGAATTTGAATAAGAATAAATATCAGATCAATGCTTATTCATATTTCCAGCAAGAGGGTGATAAGTCCTTTGCCAGCCCCGCAGGCTTTATTGAAGATGAGATTTTCAATCGTATACGGTTAGATCACAAATCTTTGCCTGTGGGAGAGTTTGAGCTGATACCGGGTTTATTCTTTACCCGATTAAAACACAAAAACCTTAACATGCAGTCAGTCAAGGCAGCATTGACCGAACAGGGTGAGACGATCATATATTCGGTGAAATTCAAAAAGGATAATCGCAAGCTGGAAATTACTTTTAACAGTTCTTTTCCGCATAATATAATAGAATGGACCGAAACATTTCAGAACGGAAGCGGTCAACAACTTACGACTACGGCAAAGGCTAAGAAAAGTGTTTTAATAGATTATTGGACCAAAAATAGCACATCTGATACCTACCTCAGAGATTCACTAGATCTTCAATTTTAAAATCATCACTCTGACACTCTTAAAATAAGTGAGAACTATGTTGAAAAATCAGAAGTCCTTATTTAGCCTTCCTGATGAGATCACCTATCTCAACTGTGCTTATATGTCACCCATGATGAAACGAGTGGAAGAAGCCGGTATTCAGGCACTTAGGAAAAAAAGTGATCCTTCCTGTATTGGTCCGGATGATTTCTTCTCAGATACTGAAAGGATAAGACAACAATTTTCCGAATTGATCAATGCGAAAGAAATTAATCGATCGGTACTGATACCATCCGTTTCCTATGGCATGGGCAATGTTATGCGCAATGTTCATTTAGAGACGGGTGACAATATCGTGGTCATTGGAGAGCAATTTCCAAGCAACTACTACCCCTGGTATAGGCTCTGCGCTGAGGGTAAGGCAGAGCTTAGAGTAGTGTCAGCAGACCCCATTATGGAAGGTAGGGGTGAGCAGTGGAACAGGAAAATTTTGGAGACAATTGATCACAATACCAGGCTAGTATCCTTAGGCCATGTACATTGGGCTGACGGTACACTATTTAACTTATTAGAAATAAGAAAGCGAACCCATGATGTGAACGCTCTCATGATCATTGACGGTACGCAATCTGTGGGAGCGCTGCCTTTTGATGTGCAACAGCTGCAACCAGATGCCCTTATATGTGCCGGCTATAAATGGCTAATGGGACCTTACAGCATTGGCATGGCCTATTACGGGCCTTACTTTGATGAAGGCGTACCCATTGAGGAAAATTGGATAAACCGGTTGAATAGTGAAGATTTTGCGGGTCTTGTAAGCTATGAAGAGCGTTATCAGCCAGGGGCATTGCGTTACGAGGTGGGTGAGCACAGTAATTTTAACTTGGTGCCGATGTTGCTCACAGCTATGGAGCAAATTAATACTTGGACACCTGCTGCTATTCAAAAGTACTGCTCAAGTATCACGGAGGATGCGATTAATGGTCTAATTAAAGGTGGTTTTAGTGTAGAATCTTCAGATTTTAGAGGAGCACATCTCTTTGGGGTCCGCTTACCTAAAACGATTCAGATCTCACAATTGAAGTCGGCACTGGCAGAAGAGAAAATTAACGTTTCGGTACGCGGAGATGCCGTACGTGTATCACCACATCTCTATAATAGTGCTGAAGATATCAACAACCTAGCAGATGTATTGCTTGATTTGAAATGAGAGCGATCATTTTTATTACCTGTTTACTCTCTCAGCCTCTTATCGGACAGGAAAGACACTTATTTGCCCATTTTGAAAAAGCCACTCGTATTGATATACCAGCTTTTGCAAAAGATAATGATCAGATATTATTGGCAGGGGAGCTTACTGACCAATCGGTTTGGGTGGTACTAGAAGCCGGAGCGAAAGAAGCTTCCAATTTAAGATCTACATTACAAACAGATGTAGTTTTTTGGAATCAAAGAAGAGGAAAACCCTGTGGTGTAGCTAAGAAAGAGGGTCAGCTTACCTTTGTTAAATATGAATCGAATATTACAAAATTCAATGTTCAGGACGCTCCGAAACTGTTCGGACTTCACGATGAGCACATCAAAAAGATCGCAAAAACCGGAAATATAGTTTTAGAAGGTTTTTTTGACAATGATGACGGTGGATTTATGCTCATGCGCGGTACAGTTGATCCACAGGTAATTTTAACAGATCCGGCCGTTGTGAATGGCATCATAGAACCCAAGGTTTATCTCACCTCCATTGAGGTAGGTACCGGTTGTCCCTAATACTTTCTCTGGCATTCTCATGTCTTCCGGGTTTGCTCAGAGTGGCAGCAATCCGTACTTTTATTCCTCAACTTTTGGACAGCTTCTCATGAAAATACTTAAATGGGTTTTAGGCATACTTGTAGTATTGAGTATCGTATTTTTCTTAGGTCCGAAGGCCCCTACACCTGATCTAACAGTAAACGCTGCCGAGGCAAGTGCTGATATTGTTTTTCTTGCTGACAGTGTAGCCCGTTCAGAATCTGAAATTGCAAACCTTAAACCCGATAACGAGTCGCGCATTATTTTCGCTGGTTCTACACCAAAAAAGACTGAATATTCGATGGTTTATTTGCACGGTTTCTCAGCTAGCCAAGAGGAGGGAGATCCGATGCACGAGGAATTAGCCGCACGATATGGCTGTAATTTGTTCCTGCCCAGATTAGCTGGTCATGGTTTGATGGAAGATGAACCTATGCTGGACCTAAAGGCTGAAGATTTAGTTCGATCAGCGAATGAGGCTATTGCTGTAGGTAAACAATTAGGAGATAAAGTGATATTAGTAACTACTTCCACGGGTGGCACACTGGGCCTTTACCTTGCTCAAAATGATCCTGACATTGCCGGTATTGTATTATACTCACCCAACATCGATATTTTCAATTCCACATCAACGCTACTAACCAAACCCTGGGGGTTGCAAATGGCACGACAGGTAATGGGCGGCAATTATAATTTCTGGGAGCTGGATAGTGTACGCGAAAATTACTGGACTAATAAGTATCGATTGGAAGCACTTGTTCAGCTACGGAATTTGGTGGACATCACCATGGTACCAGAGACCTTTAACAATATAGATCAGCCTGTTTTTCTGGGTTATTACTACCAAAGTGACGCCGCCATGGATAGTACTGTTTCCGTTCCGGCTATGCTGGAAATGTATGAACAGTTAGGTACTGCGAAGGATAAAAAAGTGAAAGTAGCTTTTCCTCAGGTTAAGCACCATGTAATCGCTAGCCACCTTACTTCTAAAGACTTAGAAAGCATAAGACAAGAGACATTTGCTTTTATGGAAAATATTATCGGATTGAAGCCTCAAGCACAGGGATTTGACTGGCTCGTGGGCGATTGGGAACGAATTAACGATAAGAAAAATTTAAAAACGTATGAAAGTTGGGTGAAGTATAGCCCCATAGATTATCGAGGTGTAGGCTATACCTTAGAACAGAATGACACTATTTGGAAGGAGAATATCAGATTTATTCAGCTGGAAGATCAGTGGTATTTTAAAGTTACGGGAAGAGGAGAACCCAAAGCTACCGTTTTTGAAGTCACAGACATGACCAAGAATGGATTTACCTGTACAAACGAACAAAATCCATTTCCAAAAAGCATTTCTTACCAGCGAAATGGGGAGATAATCGAAGCTTCGATTGCGGGGGGAGGTGAGTCTATACCTTTCAATTTTGTTAAGCGGAAGGATTAGCTTATACGCTTATAATAAAGTTTGAGAGCTAGCAAGCTCTTTTAAAAAGGCTTCTTTGCGTCTTACGGATACTTCTATTTCTGAATGGTCTGCCATAAGCACTACGCCACCTTTTCCTTTGATGTATTTTCGGATCAAACGCAAATTAATCAGAGAGGAATGGTGCACTCTAAAAAACCCACGATTCACCAACAACTCTTCAAACTGCTTAAGATTTTTAGCAACAAGGAGTGGCAAACCATCTTTGGTGTGTATTCGTGTATAATTCCCATCTGAGTGACACCGCACTATTTCATCTATATCTAAAAACGTAAGACCCTCCTGTGTGGGAATGGCTATCGTTTTATGTTCTTTCTCATTTAGATTATGAAAAAGCGTTTCCACTCTTGCGGTGAGTGTTTTCTGGTGGTTACGTGCCAAGAGTCGTGCTATTGCTCCAGCAAGGTCATCAGGGTCTACGGGCTTTAGAAGATAGTCTATGGCACTGAACTTAAAGGCTTCTACAGCGTACCGATCATGCGCTGTAGTAAAAATGATCTCAAAATTAATGGCTTCTAGCCTCGAGAGAAGGTCAAAACCGGTTTTATCATGAAGGTGTACATCCAAAAATACCACCTCAGGTTTTTCGATATGAATTCCTTCAAGTGCAGTTTCTAACGTTTCATAAACACCGGCTACCGTAATTGTCGCCTGGTGCGCACTTAGCAAGCTTAAGAGCCGATCGGCTGAAGTTTTTTCATCATCTACTACAATGACTTTCATATGGGTCATGCGCTAATATAATAACTCCAATGGCAACATAATGTCAACACGCAATCCCTCTTCTTTGTCTGTTAGTTGTAAACCTCCCTCCGTGCCTTTCATTTGGTTGATTATACCGATCCTGTTTTCAGTAATTTTTATACCTAAAGAGTGGTTTTTATTACTTTCTTTTAGGGAAGCAGCCTCTCTACCTATACCGTTATCTTCAATAGTATATTGTAAGTGACCATTTTTCACAGAGATATCGATGCTGATATTACCTCCTTCTGACTTAGATGAAATACCGTGCCAGATACTGTTTTCAACGAAAGGTTGTAGTGTCATTGGAGGAACTAAGGTATTGTTAGGGTCAATACGTTCATCGGTCGAAATCTGGTAAGATAGTTTACTACTGAGTCGGGTGCTTTCTAACTGCAAATAAAGTTCCATCCATTCCATATCTTCACGTACCGTTACCTGCTCCTTTTCTGAGTTTTCTAACGTCATACGCATCAACTTCGAAAATTTAGTAAGATAGTTAATAGCCTTATTAGGGTCGTTTTTATCAATATAATCACCTATAGAATTAAGTGAGTTAAAGATGAAGTGGGGATTCATCTGTGATCGGAGTAATTTCAATTCCGTTTCCGCCACGTTTCGTTGAAATTCTGCCTTGTTTCGTGCTTCTAAAGCATCGCGTTTGCGCTTGTATAGGTTATAACCCAACAGGCCTGACAGTAGAAGAATGAAGGACCCTGCTATGGCTATGTTTCGAAATAATGTTTGCTTTTGGATTTCAGCTGAGCTCACCGCTTGTTTTAGATCCATGCGGAACTGCATTTCTTTACGGGTTAGCTCCGATTTATTCTCCTCACTTAAAATACTGTCTCTGAGGGATACAAAATTTTTGAACGCAAGAAAGCCCTCTGCTGCATTATTGGTAGAGTCGTAAAGAATACTCAATGTTTCCCATGCATCACGCTCCTGTTCTAATGAGCCCGCGTCTTTCGCTAGCTGTAATGCTTCCAGTGCTAATAATTTCGTACTATCTAACTTATTCTGTGTTAGAAATAGACCCGCCAGCCCGTTGAGTGAGGAAGATCGGGTTAGCCCATTGTCAGTACCGGCTAAGTCCGCTGATTTTCTAAAGTAATTTATTGCCTGCTCCGTATTTCCAGAGTCGCGTAGCGTAAGGCCCAGATTATTTAATATTACCGCTTCGAAATACACAAATTTTTCGCTCTGGGCCACGTTTAAGGCTTGCTTCAGATCTTTGATGGCTTCCACATATTTGCCTTGCTCACGCAAAACAAGCCCACGATTTACTAGGCCGATTACTTCACCGTCTTTTTGTCCAAGTTCTTTGGAAAGAGAAAGTAAGCGGCCATAAGCTGCCTGTGCTTTATCATACTCCTTCATGTCACTGTGGATATTACCTAAATTGTTGTAAACGCCTACTTCAAAATTCTTATCGCCCATTTGCTCGTTTACTCTAAGTGCTTCCTGAGACATCTCCATTGCCTTTATAAAATCCGCCATCCGGTAATACACCAGCCCCATCTGCCTGTAAGCGAATGCCTCGCCCCTTATCCAGGCTATACGCTTGGTCAATTCCAGGGCCTCTTGAGCCAGCGCTAAAGCCTCCCGGGTATCATTCCAAACCACTGTATTCGATAGGTTTATCAGAAGCCTCACCCTTACACTATCCTGGCTTTGGTGATCCGCTAAACTGCTCCTCAAACTGTCTAAGACGGCACCCTGAGATAGAGCTTTAGTGGATAAACAGCAGAGTAAAAGAAAAGGAAAGAGGAAGCTCTTAAAGTGCATGAAAGAAGAATCAGTTATACTCGAATTTACAACAATAAAAAACTGTAGTACAACGCTTGATCATTTTGAATAGGTACAGCTATTAATAGTAGCTACCTTCCGTTTAAAGGAACAAGAGACAAATGAGGTTATTCAGGATAGAATTAATGATATTTTTAGGGGTTATCACTTTCGCTTGTGTAAGTGATGATCTTGATGAAGCAGATATATTCGGTAGTGAAGAAGGCGAAATAACTGCTACCATCAACGGCTCAAGTTTTAGATCTTTTGGAGTTTCTTCCACTGCTTTTGTAGAGGACTTTGCCGGTGGTGATCAGCTCGTGATCGGAGGAATAGATATCAGTGATCTGGATAGGTTAACAGGAGTAACGGTTGTATTAATTATTCCTGATTTTTCTGCGCTTTCAGTAGGTGATACCTTTTCCGGATCTTCAATGGATATGATCATGACTGGCGGTTATGCCATTGATATCAACGGAGATAATACAATTGGGGCTACTACAGAGTTAGCTGCTTCTAACACCGCAGCAATCACTGCTATTGACCGCAATCGTAAGCTCGTGTCTGGCACTTTTTCTTATAATGCCATTGATGAAGACACAAAGAATGTTTATGAAGTGAGAAATGGCGTTTTTACTCAAGTCCAATACGAGCAATAGTGATAAGGATATGTATTAATTCGAGTTCTTATAATAATCTGAGGCAATGAACAGCTACTTTGTTGGGATAATTTTTTTGGTACTTATGGCCTGTAGTAGCAGTGAGGATGATCCGATGATCCCAAATGGATTTACCATAGGTGGAGTCATCTCCAATAATCCCGGAGAAGTGACACTGTCATTGAACGGAATAGAACAAACCTTCATCGGGCCAAATTTTACCTTTGATCAAAAAGTAACAGCGGGCAGCCCCTATGTGGTAGAATTCGTATCTTCTTCAACCGGACAAACCTGCAGCATAGTCAACGGTATTGGGAATGCGAATAGCAATATTAATAATGTAGAAGTAGTCTGTTCATCTGTTCTAAGTGGTATTATTCGATTTGTTGATGTATCGATAACTGGAAACCTTGTCATCGGTGATATGAATGGCGATACCAATCAGGACCTTATATTCAGTATTCGAACATTATCTGGTTTTCCAACAGGGGCAGACCAATATTTGACTCGCATCATGTACGGGGATGGTACAGGTAATTTCGGAAATATAGTAGATGTTATTGGTTTTGGTCAACCCGGCCTTAATAAGCGCGGAGGATATTACTTAAGTACGGATCTAAACGGTGATAATGTAGATGATTTCGCGTACACTGGTGAAGCGGTTATCGAAGCTTATGCGGGATCAACTCAAGACCAAGTTTCTCCTCTATTTAGTACAACGGAATATAGCGGTGAACCCATACTAAGCTTCGATGCAGATGCAAATGGCTTTGAGGATATCCTGTCCATAACTCGCGGAGGTTCAAATAATAGCTTCTTCGGATTGTTTAAAAATGATGGCTCAAACCTATCTGCGGTTAATTACATCGGAACTACTTTGGACGATGAACCTAGAGCATTAGGTATAGGCCAAATTAGCAATTTTACCGTAGCGGATTTTGACAGTAATGGTGAAAAAGATATTCTCACCATCATTAATACCCAGGATAATAATGATGATGATCGATTAGCTCTTGGCTTATTTTCAGGTAACGGAGATGGTACATTCAGCTACCCAAACCAACTTCAGTTGCTACCGATCCAGCTTCATATCGGTGAATTTATCTTTGATATTGCTTCAAAAGAAATAGCTGCAGGCGACTTTGACGAGGACGGTGACGAAGACCTTGCGATTACTTCTACCAATACGATTGTACAGATTCTAATCAACGATGGAAGCGGAAATTTTGACGCCTTAGAGACAGTAACCGTAGGTACCGCACCGATACACATAAAAGTGGAAGACTTTGATCAGGATACTCATTTAGATTTTGTGTCCGTTAATGATAAGACGCATAACCTAACTATAGCTTACGGAGTAGGCGATGGAACTTTTGATCGCTCCGAAACGATCCAACTCAATGGTGATGTCGATCTTTATGACATTGCAGTGGCCAATCTTGATAACAATAATTTCCCGGATATTGCTGTTGGGGAGCAGGGACCTAGCCCATCGGATTTTGGTAGAGGATCGGTTCAAATCATTTTTAATCCAGGACAATAACACGAGCCCGGTATTGATTTTAGGAGGATAATAACATGTGTAGCTGCTAAGCCTATTATTAACTTTTTAACAATATTATATTCATCTTAATGAACGTGCACTTTATTGTAAGCTAGAAAGGGACCAGTTAGTCACTGTCTTTAACTTCATCCGGGGCCATTCGATTATCATTGGATGATAAGTCAATCAGTTTATTATACGGATCGATTCCAACGGAAACGGGTTTTTCGTCTACTACAAACGTCCATTGATTTGGAATGTTTTTGATACGATGCTTTTCAAGATACAGTGGAACCTCTTGCATTTCGCCATCTATTTCTTTCTCCGAGAAAATACCTACTTCTACCCAGTCATTGAGTGGAAGTGAATATGTAGGCTTACGATCACCTTCAATTCGATACGATAATGTATCGCTTTTAAGATCATCTGTATACACTCTTTTGCCCTTTTCATCTGTACGGTACTTGGCGACAATAGCGTTAATAGTCACTTCAAATTTCCCATTGGGTAATTCCTTGTACGAAGCTTCATTCACCTCATTATTGTAGAGAGTGATAGTCTCGAACATATCTTTGATAAGGTAGTTCAGCGAATCAGGTACCACATCCTCCACAAACTCCACATACTCCAAGGAAGTGGTGTAAGGAGGTTCCTGAAAGGCTACACTATCAATATAACGGCTCATAGCGCGATTAAAAACATCCGCCCCTAAGTAGTCGCTTAGTGCATATAGAATAACGGATCCTTTGTTATAATGAATGTATTGTTGATTTTCATTAAATATCAAAGGCTTTTCTTTTAACCTTTCCTGACCTCGGCCTTGTAAATACTTATCCAAGGCATCTTTAAGGAAGATCCGCATCTTATCTGAACCGTATTCTTTTTCCAATACTTTTAAACTGCTGTATTCCGACATACTTTCGGACATAAGGGTGGCACCCTGCACATTCGCTCCTATGACTTGGTGCGCCCACCACTGGTGTGCTACTTCATGCGCAGTTACGCTAAACGGATAATCTACACCCTCAGGATCTTCATCATCTACTTTAGCTATGAAACCGATCGATTCAGAAAACGGAATGGTATTGGCGAAGGACTGTGCAAAAGTGCCGCTGCTTCGCGGGAATTCTATAATCCTGACCTGCTGATGCTGGTAGGGGCTAAAGTTCTCCGTATAATAGGTAAGGGATTTTTTCACCCCTTTGATCATCCTATCCAGGTTATATTCATGCCCTTGATGATAATAGATCTCAATGTTAACATCCTTCCACTTGTCACGTGCTACTTCATATCGAGCAGACTGATACGCGTAAAAATTTAAAATCTTACTGTCCATTTTGTAATGGAAGTATTTCCTGCCATTCTCTTCCCACTCGCGCTGAAGGTAGCCGGGTGCTATAGCAATTTGATCTGGTGCAGTGCTCACGGTAGTTTCAAAATTGATCCAATCGGCACTTGAGGAAATGTAGGTGTTTCCTAAAGCGGTAGTGTCATATGGAGACATCATCCGCTCTTTAGGGGGCAGGTCATATTTTTTACGGATCTCATTGTCTGTAATCTCTCCACTTCCTGAGTATCCGAACGTTGGGAAAATACCATTGTTTATAAATGTGCCATTAGCACGAACCGGAGAGTTATTTCTAAGCCAAGTGTTAGGTTTATTCCACATTTCAAATGTGAACGTTATTGAGTCTCCCGGTTTCATAGGCTTGTCTAACGCATACCTATCAAAATTGTAAACGGAATCTTCGAAAGCTATAGTAACAGGAGCCGAAAAACTAAATGTGCTGGGGTAACTATTGTGATTGAGCAATAAGGAATCAATAGTCTCCTTTGTTTTATTCACGAGTAGAAAAGTCCCCTTTGCTTTGAAATCTCTGGTTTCCGGCATAAGATCCATATCTACTTTCACATCCACAATTCTGGGCTGAGCTAACTTCTCATATTTCGAATATAGTTTTTCCTGTTCGGCTCTGCGCTGTTCACCTTGTTTTGATGAGATGTATTCATTCTGAATGTTATTTACATACCAGATATAGCTCCCTAATCCTAAAAATGCTACGAAGAATATCGTAAAGGCAATTTTCAAAGGGGAAGTGAAAGATTGTAGGCCAATCTGGAATCGGTTTTTGATAGAGGAAGCAATGCCGCGCTTCCAGAAAGCTATAGATAGTACATAAAGTCCGCAACCTAGCAATAGCCAGTATACCTTGTAGCTGAAGTATCGAGTCAAGGTACTTCCATAGCCATTCATCGGGGAGTAAAATGCGCCAGGACCCTCATTATACTTGAATATTGACTGTTCTACACCGATTGAATCTAAAAATCCGATACCAACAGCTAACCCTATACTTATGAAAAAGCCTATTAGATAATTGGGGATAAGAATGTGAATGAAAATAGACAATAGACTCCAGGCTAAAATATTCCAAAAGCGTACCAGGTACAGGTCTTTTAAATAGAGGCCAATGTTATATTCATAAAACCCATCGTACGTTTGAATTAGAATTCCGGCCACAATGATCAGTGCTAAAAGTATGAACTGTACTTTCACTAGTGCTATGAATTTTGACAGCAGTAACGTCCAGTTCGGAATGGGCGAAACATCCACCATTTGACTAATCCTGGACATGCGATGGCGGTTGATCAGCATACCGGCATACAAGAAGGTGATAGGCAATATAGCCAACCTAGTGAATACATTAGCTGCAATGTCCAGCATCTGTGAGGTAACAGGATAGGTAGCAGTACCATAAATCTGCTGTCCCACGGCCAAGGTGGTCGTTAAGATGAGCAAGCCGATCAGCGAAATGATAATAAAAGGCCAACTTTTTACCACAAAAAGAAAATCATAGTTAGAGAGTTTCCAAGCCGTTTTAAGCCGTTTTAGCAAACTATAATCAAAGGTTACTTTCGGCAGATTAATGCGCACCATGCTTCCAAAATTGTTCTTGGTCAGCCGTGCCCCTGCCTTTTTCTTGAAAGAGAATGAGAGCGCATTGTGAGAAAACTGGAATACACTGAAAACGCCCATGTAAATCAAAAGACCTAAACCTCCCCAGATCAAGCGATTGTAAATGATATATCCTTCAAAGGGGAGTAAGTTCTCATTTTGCTCTGAAACCGTCCAATATTCCGTATAATACTGAGATGCCCCACCGCCAAATGGATCAAGAAGAGCGCCCAGTTCCTTGTCATCCATGTTTCCAATAACAGTTTCGGCGATACCTTGTAAAAGAAATAGAGCAATTATAGCTACGAAGCCGGAAGCCAGATTTCTGGAAAAGGTGACCACTGCAAATACCACTGCACTGAAAAAGATCAGATTGGGGATCAGATAGATTAAATAAGGCTGAATGTAATTGAATATCTTAAAAGGGCCGAGCAGTTCAGGGTTCGTTCCGGGTAAATAAGCACCTGCCATAGCACCTAAGGCAATGAACAACAATACTAAGATAGTAATGAACAATCCACTTAAATACTTGGCCAATAAATAGTTGGCCTTCGTAAATGGATAAGAATATAATACGTTGCTCGTGTTTGAGGTGTAATCCTTCACGATAGTTCCTCCCACAATAGAAGGAATGAGAAAGAATCCTATCACTGAAAAGCCATTGATAAATGAATTAAGGGAAAAGGCTGAATTCAAATAGGCGATCGAGCTTCTGGTTACGGTAACCGATTCAAACAAGCCTGTGGCTGAAGCCATAGCCAAAGTAGAAATGATAAAAAGCGAACCAATGTAAATATAGAATAGTGGGTTTCTGACCCAATATTTTAATTCAAATGAGAATATTTTGAAAAACATAGATCAATAGAACTTTAGGCGGCTGAAACTTCTTTGTCTTTTCCGAGCGTAGTAAAATATACATCTTCAAGGTTAGCCTGTACGGATTCAAAGCTTTCTCCTGGCTGGGTGTCGCTCATTACACGAATATTCACTGTATTGTCATCATTGAAACTGGATGAGGTTACATTGTATTTTGCTTCTTCGGCCTCCAGATCATCGCGCTGGATGACTTTATTCCAGATTTTACCGGACAAGGCACTAACCGCTTCCTTCGGAGTCTGATGCGATAATATTTTACCACCGTTTAGAATCGCCATATCCGTACATAGCTCTTTTACATCTTCTACAATGTGTGTAGAGAAAATAACAATATTACTGGTGCCTATTTCTCTCAGTACATTAAGAAAGCGTTGCCTTTCCGTAGGGTCTAAACCTGCCGTAGGTTCATCAACAATGATCAACTTGGGATCATTTAGAAGAAGTTGTGCGATGCCAAACCGCTGTTTCATACCACCGGAGTATTTAGCGACATCTTTTTTTCTGACCTCATAAAGATTGGTGACTTCCAACGCGCGTGTTACAATGGCTTCGCGCTCATTTTTTGTAGCTATGCCTTTAAGCTCTGCGAAGTAATATAGAAGAGCTTCGGCAGACATTTTATTATAAACGCCAAATTCTTGGGGTAGATATCCCAGTCTCTTTCTAAACTCCATTTGGTTTTGATGCACATTCATATCATCTAAATGAATAGTGCCTTCATCGGGAGTCTGTAATGTAGCAATAGTTCGCATTAATGAGGATTTACCTGCTCCATTAGGGCCCAATAAACCAAACATTCCAGATGATATTTCCAGCGAAATACCGTCTATCGCTTTCACGCCATTTTTATACGTTTTAGAAAGATTAGAGATAGCTAGCTTCATATAGATTCTTTGCAGTTTAAAACGGTTAGTTCACTACAAGTTTAAAAACTTACAACTTCTAGAAAAAAATATCTCTGAAAACGCTATTTGTATACCTTACCAATCTTCAGCGCTTAAGGGGTTGTAGCAAAAAAGTTTAATCCATTTGTAACCTTCCCATAATGACTACGTTTAGGATTTTTATATTTTAAATACTTTTAGGACTTAAATAAAATCTAGTGGGAAAGTACTCAATTGGAGAATTTGAAGAAGTGGTGCTGCTAACAGTAGCTATCTTGTTTGAAAACGCTTATGGTATATCCATTAAATCAGAAATAGAGGATCGTCTAAAGCGCAAGGTGAGTGTGGGCGCCATGCGCACTGCTTTGAAACGCCTGGAAAAAAAGGGATTTCTCAAATCTGAATTCGGGGAAGCAACCGCCATGCGCGGAGGAAAGCGTAAGCGGTATTTCAAAGTAACTCAATCTGGTAAAGAAGCCCTTGAACAAGTAATGGAGGCGCGTAAGCAGCTTTGGAATGCAATACCTTCAGGCGCATTCGACTTTAAATTCGCTTAGACAGTGTCTCATAGTTCTCCTCCCAGTCTGCCCTTTCGCTTCTTGCGTTGGTTTTGCGATTCTGATCTTATTGAAGATGTGGAAGGCGATCTATCGGAGCTCTACGCGCAGCGTTCGGCTAAAGGTAGAGTGCTAGCCAACGTGCGATTAATGGTAGATGTTCTTTTTCTTTTTAGACCTGGAATTGTCAAAAACTTTCAACCCTTTAACAACATAATCAACTATGCTATGATTACTAACTATTTAAAAATTGCAAGAAGAAATGCTTTGCGATATAAAAGCTACACGTTTTTAAATCTCATGGGCTTGATAACAGGTATTGCCTCAAGCTTGCTAATTCTATTATGGGTTAACCATGAGATAAGTGTGGATAAATTTCATGAGAATGGAGATTCAATTTACCAGGTTTTTCGAAACATGAAGCAAGCGGAGGGTGATGTATGGACGATAGAGAGTATACCTAAGCCTGTGGCGGACCTATTGGTTGCCGAATATCCAGAAGTAAATGAGGTAGCGCTGTTAAGTTGGTCAATGCGTAGAGATTTTGGCGCGGGTACTGAGCAAGCCACGGCGAGAGGCCGATACGCTAATGAAGCCTTTTTGGAAATGTTTACTTTTCCTTTAATTGTAGGTGATCAAAGCACCGCACTAAATGAAATAAACGCTATAGTAATTTCAAAGTCTATGGCCATTAAGCATTTTGGTAATAGCTGGGAGAGTACAGCATTAGGACACACCATACTTTTTCAGGGACAGCATGAAATGCAAGTAACAGGTATTTTCGAAGATCCAGGGCCCAACTCCACACTTGACTTTGAATGGTTAATGCCTGTGAAGCAATTTATTAGTTATAACGATTGGGTAAATGACTGGGGCAATGGCAGTTTCAACATTTATTTTACCGCCGAGACAGAGGAAAAGGCTAAGGTAGCTGCTGAACGTTTAAAACCAGAAATCAAAACTCATACGGCTGACGCTTCAAATGCAGGTGATGAAGAATTGATTATCCACAAATTCCAGGACTATTACCTTTACTCAAACTTTACAAACGGCGTAATAGATGGCGGCCGTATTGATTATGTGCGAATCATGTCTATTGTAGCTATTTTTCTGTTGGTGATTGCCTGTATCAACTTTATGAATCTGACCACTGCACGTTCAGATCGTAGAAGTAAAGAGGTGGGTCTCCGCAAGGTCATGGGAGCTCAAAAGGGCTCAATATCGGTACAGTTTTTTGTCGAATCTATGCTTTTTGCCTTTTTGGGCATAGTACTAGCGGTTGGTGTTACTGTTTTAGTACTTCCGTTCTTTAATCAACTGGTGGATCGATCACTATTTATCGCTTTTGGCGCATTAAACACCTGGATTGTATTGATAGGCATCATGTTAATGGTTGGGATACTTTCAGGGAGTTATCCGGCGTTTCTTTTACCTGCGTTAGGTATCATAGAATCTTTGAAAGGAGCAAATCGTCAAAGCAGCGGGTCAGCTACCTTGCGAAAGGGACTAGTCATTTTCCAGTTTGCTATCTCTACGGTACTGATTATAGGAACGGCAGTGATCTATCAGCAATTGGATTATGCATTGAGTAAAGACATTGGCTTAGATAAGGAAAATCTTCTTTCCCTCGAAATTGACGATGCCATTGGCCCCCAACTCCGGGCTTTTAAAACAGAATTACTAAAAACATCGGGTGTGAAAGCAGTTACCGCCACTTCGGGTAACCCTGTGGCCTATGGTCGTTCTACGAGCTCAGCTAATTGGGAAGGTAAAGATCCAGCTGCGGGGTACGAAATTAACATCATGTTAAGCGATGAAGATTTTATTTCTGCAATGGGAATGACCATAGTAGAAGGGCGTGCTTTCAACGAACAAATCAATGACTCCACTAATTTTATCATTAATGAAGTAGCCTCAAGTCTTATGGGTTTCGATGATCCTATTGGTAAATCGCTTTCCTTTTGGGGTATTGACGGTAAGGTCATTGGTGTTGTTAAAAACTTCCACATGCGTGATATGCATGAATCTATAGCTCCTTTAATCATTACATGCATTGACCCTTCACGCTCTTCAGACTTTATGGTGAGAACCGATGGTGATATACAAGCGGCTTTAGCAGGCATCGATGGTGTTATGGAAAGAGTTTTACCCGGGTCGGATTTTGAATACGAATTTGTAGATACAGTTTTAGAGGATAGCTATCAAGGTGAGATAACAGTACGAACGCTCGTATCCATCTTTGCCGGCATCTCAATTTTTATTTCTTGTTTAGGTTTGTTTGGTCTATCTGCTTTTACTGCGGAACAAAGAGCAAAAGAGGTCGGTGTTAGAAAGGTTCAGGGAGCGAGTATAGTTCAGATTATTGTATTACTCTCAAAAGACTACGCTAAGTTGATTATATTGTCATTCACTATCGCTGTTCCACTTGGCTATTATTTCATGCAAAATTGGTTGAATGATTTTGAGTTTCGTACCGCGCTTCGTCCGGATGTTTTTATTCTAGCCGGATTGGTGAGCTTGCTAATAGGTGCGTTTACGATAAGCTTTAAATCTTACCAAGCTGCTTCGGTAAATCCCATCAAGTCTTTACGAGATGATTAATAATCAATCTGGGATAGGCAGCCCTTGTTCCCTTAAAAAGGAGAGCCTATCCCAATAACCTCTTTGAAATTTAATCTTACTATCAACAATATGAAAAAAGCCACAACCTCTTAAGCCAAGTGGATCTTTCCACTCTAACATCGCCCATTCACCATCTTGGAATATGTTTTGAATGATGCACGTCATATTTGCAGAGGCAAAATCATCGATAAACATTTGTCTGATAGTTTCTCTGCCTTCAATTGGATCAAGAGCAACTTGATGATTAATTGCATGCTCATGGTAAAGTTCTGCTAATCCATCAGCATCTTGTTTATTAAAGAGGTTAACCCATTTAATAAGTACCTCTCTAGGAGACATGATTGCGGTCTTTAGTTTTTCCAAATAATATAAACAGATCGATAATATGAGTGTAAATGACCAGGGGCACCACTACTGCAGGTAGTAAAACAAAGGGGAAATAGGCAATACCTGTGTTGGGCTGATCAAACGCTAACTGTTGAACAGGAAGTGGTGCTGAGAGAATACCGTTGATAAGAATAAAGCTGACTAGTGCGAGGCAAACAATATTCCAGATGATCATTATCCGATTGGATATTTTACCTCTTACATACAAAGCTCCTGCTATTGGAGCCGTTATTCCGGCCAAAATATCAAAATTTCTACCTTCAAAGGTCATTAGCTCGGGTACTGTATCATGATAAAATAAAAACACTAGTACCATTTCTACCGGCACTCTCACCAGGTGAACAAAGGGGCTCAAATGTAAATCTCGGCCTTGCATAACCCTTCTGCGTACTTTGGGCAATAAACCATATATGATGATCAAAGTAGACGGCAACAGGACGAAGATGAATCGGGGTGGCATGGTCGAAAAGTCAGCATAGAAGCCCTGAAAAGCTAATATTGAGTGAATCATAGAGCCGATCGTTATAAAAAAGATCAGTTTTCCTGATTTTAGGTTTGCTAACCAATAAAGCCAAAGCGTAAGTATTACAGTAATACCAAATAACCACGCTATCCAGACAGGTAAGTTTTCAATCATTATCTTTCTTTTGATGAACTAGCCATTCGGACGGTTTAAACCGATGCCACTCTGCTTTAGCTAAATCATATTCAGCGTCATAAAGGCTCGCATAGGGAGCCCCGTTTAAGCTTACTTTGCCCTCAGCATAAATCGAGATATCCAAATGCCCTTTGGATTTTAAATCTTCTTTTAAGATTTGAACAAATTGCCAGAGCATGTCAGGTCTTGTAGCTATGGATCGAGCTTGCTTAGGAGTAAGGTATTCAGTTGGTTTTATTTCCCACTCTTCGCCGGTTTCATTATTCTTCACATTGAAATTAACATATCCTGACTTTACTCTAAGCATCATATGCCAAGCGAGACGATGCCCTTCTTCTGTCCAATTGACATCGCCTGGATATAACCAATGGCGAAGAGGTAATAGAAAATGTATACTTAAGTATGTAGCCATAAAATAGAATTTCCATTTTTTGATTGGATACATATACGGATCTACCGACTTACCTTCAAGTGATGGTTTGTTTCTAAAAAAGATCCGCCTTACTACTTCAGGCTCGAAGAAGAAAACACCGATAGCAATGCCCAAGTAGGGAAAGATTCCCACTTGAAAAACCGCTGAGTTAAATAAGTGAAAGAATATAGAGCCTATAAAAGCATATTTACGCGTCTTTTTCCAGATCAGCCCTGGCCCAATGAGAAGGTCATAAATAACACCTCCCCATGCAACAAAAGATTGAAACCAAGGAATAGTCAGAATAGGTCCAATCAGCCAATAATCCTTTTTCATTTCAAACCAGATACTAATGGGTTTGGCTTCTATCCATTCGGGATACATTTTGGCTACGGATGCATAGAAGTATACTATGGCCATAGTGCCTGAAAAGAACCAAAGGCACCATTGTGGGCAGGTAAGACTTTTAACCGTGGGATTACGCTTAGCGTCTAAAGAACCATAAGCGTGGGCAGGCACCATCCACATCATAAAGTTCAATAGCATAAGTAGGTAATAATGATTATTGTAATTGGTCTTCTGCATGAGATAAACACCAGCCCACATAAAGGCGTAGATGCCCATGCCCCACTTATATCTATACCCTACCATTACCATCAGTCCGGCCAGGCCCATAATGATGTAATAGGCATACATGCCATAGCCTGGAAGTGGCTGTAACCATGGAAAATCAATAAAGGGAAAAGTGTGATCTGGGGTGATAAATGCTTTTTTCACCCAGCCCGTAGCTATGGCGCCCCAAGCCTCAGCGAATAAAAGAAAACCAAAGATCATCCTAAATAAGATTAGCGGACTGTTATCCACTGGTCTGAAAAACCGCTCCTGCAAAGCTTGCAATGTCATACTTGGCGTGTTTTATCTATTTCTAGATCAAAGATATCATGTCTTTGATAGTGACCACTGGTATCTAACGTCATTTGCTCCTTGATTCTAAGGTCTAAATCAATATCTGCTATAACAAGGCCTTCTTTTTCAAAAACAGGTTCCACTATGAATTCACCACGTGGGTTGATTATACAGCTCCCTCCGCGAAGTACCAGCTCGTCAGGAAAAGTATCTTTCGGTCGTGTTAAATTGGCGGGATAGTCCTTTACCTGTAAAAGTTGGCCTGCAGCAAGTACAAAGCATCGTCCTTCAAAGGCATATTGTCTACTTGCGATTTGATGACGCTCATGAACCGTGGGCCAAACTGCTACATGAATATCCTCTGCTGTATCATGCAGCGCTTGCCGGGTAAGTGGC
>JBCCSU010000035.1:0-25117 GCA_039199635.1 Bacteroidota bacterium
CAGACATGACATCCAAAAGGCCATTAACACACTGACAGAAAAGGGAGGCGGGATTTTAAGATTTAGACATACACAAGGCAATAGCTGGGTGAAGCAAATAGAAACGTACAGAGTCAAAGGCCCCATCCATCTGAAAAGTAATATCGAACTGGCTTTTACTCCTAACCTGCGCATATACTTTGAGTTTGACCCCGAATCTTATATGCTCCCTGGCGGAACACTTAGAAGGTATGAAGGCACCACTATGTTCTCATTTTCTCCACTCATTTATGCCTTCAATGAGCGTAACATTTCTTTAGTGCAGGAGAGCGGAAGTGGCGTACCGGCACGTATTGATGGAGACGGTATGCGATGGCAAAGGTGGGCGGTTGAGCAGGACGGAAAACGCACTTCCGAAGGCTTGAAACGCTCTTACGAGGATATTCGTGACTGGAATATTAACGATACACCCCTTAAAGACCGTATTTTTACTGATGTTGAAAAAGATGTCTTCAGGCCACAAATGATCCATTTCTTCATGTGCCAGGATGTATTGATTGATGGCATCCAGTTGGAAAACTCACCTTTTTGGATGGTTCATCCAGTGTTTTCAGAGAATATGACCTTTCGCAACATGATCTTTGACGGCCCAGTCGTTAATAACGATGGTTTTGACCCGGAATCTTCTGATAAGATACTTATTGAAAACATCATTTTCAACAATCATGATGACAATGTAGCTATCAAGGCGGGCCGAGATAAGGAAGGAAGAGATGGAGTTACTATTGAAGGTACTTTACTTGAATCGCTGGAAAACCGATATATCCAAAATGGACGACTTGGTGGGCCTACGACCAATGTAGTGGTACGAAATTGTACGTTTAGAGGCCACCATTCTATTGCCATAGGAAGCGAAATGTCAGGAGGTGTGAAAGGAGTCTATGTATATGATAATGTGGGTCCGCAACAAGTCAAAAATGCACTATACTTGAAGAGTAGCCGAAGAAGAGGTGGTACTATTGAGGATGTTTTTATGGTAAACAACACCTTTAATAGAGTTGAGTCCATCGCTACGTTACTGCCCAATTACGATGGCGATACGCAAAGCCCGTTTGTGCCGACATTCAAGAATGTTTGGTTGGTCAACACACATGCAAAAACATCTAACCATGGTGTGAGAATTAAAGGCTGGCCTGAAAGTCCGATTTCTAATGTTCATTTGATCAATGTCTCCATCCGGGAAGTGGAAAAGGAAGAAATATTTGATCTGGAAAATGTGATTGATCTCTCACTGAGCAATGTGATCATGGAAGGTGAGCGCTCCGATGGGTTAATACAAAAAATGGATAGCACTGCTTTACCGGAAAGGCATAGGTAAAGGTCAATGATCTTGAACGTAACTTCTCAGCCTACCGGTAATGAACGCAGCCTGTAAAGCTCTGATCTCCTCTTTAAAATGGACATGGTCGCTGTAGATCTCCGGACCACCCAGATTTTGGGTAAATGTGTTCAAATCAATTAAAGGAATCTGAAGCTTAGCACATAGGTCTTTAGCCACTTGATTATAGGCTGCTACATCTTCCTGATAGCGAAAGAAATGGGGCATCTTATTATTGTGAATAGAATCAACTACTGACGTAGTTGTAATAAAAATGGGTTTGATATCGGCTTCGTTTATCAATCTAAAAATAGAAGCCAGGTTACTCCGGAACTCCTTAATTTCTACCTGTTTTTCATAGGTCTCAGGTTTGGTTTTAATATCGTGAAGACCGCAATTGAGCAAGATATAGTCTGCAGTAAATTGCTCGTTTTGTAATAGCTCTTTTAAATAATCAAGCACCATACGACTATCACCACCGTTAGCCCCTACGGGAACATCAAGATTTTGAAGCGCCTCCCCGTTATCTCCTTTTCGGGCGTATTGAAAATCGGCACCTAAATACTGAGCCAAATAAGGACCATAATGGATGGAGATACTATCTCCTATGACAAAAACTTTAGGTCTTTCTGCTATGAAAGTAAGAATGAGTAAAGCAGAAACAACAGTGATTTTACCGGACATGTTTTTTCAAATGAGCTTCGTATAGCACATTGATCAATTCTTCAGGATCATGGTTGTAATCCTCTATCAATCGCTGACGCACTGTATTTTTCATCTCTTCAGGAAAAATAGAAGCACCGTGGATAGCACCAAAATAAGCTCCTGCTAATTGGGCATATGAATCCGTATCATATCCAAACTCAATACAAAGTTGCATACTTGCCAAAGGATCATAGTCCGTGATAGCGGCTGTGGTCAATACTACCTGCATAGGAAGCCAGGCATTCCACCACTCCCTAGTTTCTGTTCTTTTTTCTAATCTTTCGAATAAGTGAGCAACTACTCCCTTAGAGTCTCTAACAAAAGTTTCAGCGCTATCTAAATGGGCATCCAGTCTTCGACTAATGAACGGAGCTTCATCAAAATGGTAGGGATCCATTAGACGCATCGTAGTTATAATACTTCCCCAATTGCTATCTTTCTGTAACGCTTTGGCCAAACCGACAATTATGGCGGTGTTAATGTCTTTTGTTGACCCCTGATCGAAAATATTTGCTCCCCAGGTATGCTGATAAGTTTCATCCAGATCATATGGGTTTAAAGCTGCCATAGGAGATAACACCATTTGCCCTAACAACGTAGATAACCCTGCCCACATCCGATCCTTAGGCAGCTTTCCCTTTGTACTAAAATAAGTCTCGTCCAGCCACT
Organism: Bacteroidota bacterium; assembly: GCA_039199635.1. Taxonomy (GTDB): domain Bacteria; phylum Bacteroidota; class Bacteroidia; order Cytophagales; family Cyclobacteriaceae; genus Fulvivirga. Next base: position 2,732 of record JBCCSU010000035.1, read on the forward strand.
TTTCATTCCAGCCTTTATATCTTGATGGGATACTATCTTCAAAAGCGTATAACTGTTCAATAAAATCGCTTTTATCGAAGTTTTCATTCTTTTCAATCGTGTTGATAGTAATTAACTTCCAGCGCGAGTCATCTGTTACTGTTCCTGCAGGAGCATCCTTCTCCCATATATTATAAATACCCGGGTTCTGCTGATAAGGGGTGAGTTTGAAACGTTCTTTCAACGTTCGAATATCTTCCTCAGTTATAGGAGTTGTTTTCTTACTGATCTCAGACCGGTTCGGTGGATACTTAAATTCAGGCGGGCCGCCTGCGGCATCACCAATCAATGTACCGTAGATCATACCTGCAATTTTATCCTTCAGATCGTGATTCTCTGGTAAGGCTTTAGTTGTAAATGAAAGTGTTCCTCCCTGGGTCAGTTGATCATGCGAAACCTGAAAACTGTTGTGGACTTCGTTATTCCAATTAACCTCATCAATGAAAATGTTATTGCTATCCTCCTTTGTAATAACCAGCTCTTCTCCCGAATAATAGTCGGTATTTAGCTTCATTCTAACTTCGTCAAAAGCTGGTGTTACCAACTGATATGTAGGATTTCCCGGACAATCCGGATAGATGCCCATCATAGAGAAGATCAACCATGCCGATAAAGTTCCGGTATCATCATTTCCAGGAATTCCGAAGGGAAACTCGTTAAAATATTGCTGAGTAATTTCATGAACGGTACGTTGGGTTCTCCACTCCTCTCCTTTTACGTAATTAAAAAGGTACGGATAAGCCATATCTGGTTCATTCCAGAGTTGGAAGTGACCTTCGTCAAAACACTGTTGGAGCTTACGAGTATACGCCTCGTCTCCACCCATTAATTCTTTTAACCCATTTTGATCATGTGGAACAAACCAACTGTACTGCCATGAAGAACCCTCTACAAAACCTTTACCTCCACTATTCGTCCAGTTTAGTTCACCATTTATAGCTGTAGGGTCAAAAACAGCTAAAAAAGAGCTATCCATTAATCGAGGTCTAAGAAGTCCGGTTTCTTTGTCATAAAAATTTTTGTAGAACTTGGAACGCTTGTTAAAATCCTGAGCTATCTGCTCCTTACCAAGTGATTGAGCAAGCTGTGCAATACCATAATCAGCAATTCCATATTCTAATGTAGTCGCAACAGAGCCCCAAAGCCACTCTTCATATTGGTTGTCAGGTAAATATCCGTATTCTAAATAGTATTTAAGTCCAGGACGTAATGGATTAATAGAATCTGCTAATGATCCTCCTTTGATCATTGCTTCCATAGCTGCCTCTACGTCAAAATCCTTCAATCCTTTTAGGTAGGTATCAGCAATAACTGGAGCTGCTGGGTCACCTACCATCACATGGGTTTCTTGACCTGCCAACTCCCACTTTGGCAACCATCCATTCTCTTTATACATATCTATCATGGTACGTGTCATGTCCAATTGACGCTCAGGATATACCAGCGCCAAAAGAGGATGAACCGTTCGATAAGTATCCCATAATGAATAAACGGTATATCTTTTTTGACCTTCGGAATAGGTACCTATTCCAGGCTTATCACCCATTAATGGATATTCTCCGTTAACATCTGAAATAACATTCGGATGAATTAGCGCGTGATAGAGGGCTGTGTAAAAGTTTATTTTTTGCTTTTCCGATCCACCATTAACTGCAATCTTATTCAATTCACTATTCCACTGATCTAACGCCTCTTTATAAATTGTTTCAAAGGCTTTTTGATCTTGTTCTTTTTTTAGATTTTCCCAAGCATTTTTAGCGCTTACGTAACTAATACCGACTCTTACTTCCACCTGATTCTTCTTGAGTTCTTCAAAGGAGAAATAAGCACCTATCTGATTCCCAGAAATGCTCTGAATGTCTTGCAAGACATTATCCTTCCAAAGACCATACTTAGACGGCTCTTGGCTAATCTCCAATGCAAAATAGACTTTATGCGAAGTTGCGCGCCCACAGAAATTACCGTCAGTTTTAAAACCTTCAAGTTTCGTATCGGATATAAATTTGATTTCACTACCACGATTATCACTTGTACTATTACCTAGATTAAGCAGCAGATTGCCACTTTCATCAAGAAATGAATATCGACTGATGCCACTTCTTAAAGTGGCCGTCATTTCTGCCTTAACTTGATATTCATCCAATGTAGTCGCGTAGTAACCTGGTTTAGCAACTTCGTTCGAGTAACTGGACTTGTATTGTTGTTCTTCGGTTTTTATAGCTCCTGTTGTGGGCATGATTTGAATACTACCCATATCCTTACACCCTACACCACTGAGGTTTACATGGGAGAACCCATAGATATAAGGAGATCCATATTTATAACTATGTGGAAAATAACCCGGCTGGTCATAATCCGTATTGATTGGCGTTACCGAAACCATCCCCCATGGTACCAAGGCCCCAGGGTGTACGTTACCTTCACCTGCAGTACCTATTAGCGGGTTTACAAATTTAGTAAGGTCAGCATCCGAACCCTTTTCTTCTTGACAAGAGAAGATAAAAAAGATAAATATTGGGGCTAGAATTGATTTTTTCATAGGTTAAAACCAAAAAGTAAAGGTCTATTTTCATTTGCTACAGCCCACTCGTGATTTGGGGTGGAGTTCATAATGTAAACGATCTCTTCTGCTTCCAACAGATCGCGATGGGTAAAATAAGACTGATTCCAAGGTTCCCCGTCCACTTCAAGACGTTCAATGTATTTGTTTTCTTCTGACAAATTCTTTGTTCGAATGAGCAGTACTCGGCCGTTTGGTAATTTCATTTCTGCCTTTTTAACTATTGGAGTGCCAATAGTATATACACCCGAGGCCGGATTAAATGGATAAAAACCCAAAGCGCTGAATATATACCAGGCCGACATTTGACCACAATCTTCATTACCTGGAAGTCCGTCAGGTTGATCTGAGTATAGTGAATCAAGTATTAGGCGAACCTTTTCTTGCGCCTTCCATGGTTTACCCGCATAATTATAGAAATAGGCTATGTGATGACTGGGCTCGTTACCATGTGCATATTGACCTATCAATCCAGTAACATCAGGTGGAATGTTTCCTCTCAAACCAGAATCCTCATTAAAAAACTCATCTAATCTCTTGATAAAAGCCTCATCCCCTCCCATTAGCTCAATTAATCTATAAGGCTCATGCTGTACGGACCAAGAGTATTGCCAGCTATTAGCTTCTGTGAACGGACCGGATCGATGAGATACCGCTCGAGGGTCGAATGGGTTTTGCCACGTACTGTCTAATAACTTCCCTCTAGCAAATCCATCTTTGAAGTGGTTTTCAAAACTTAATCCTCTTTTTTGCATTCGTTCTGCTAATGGATGATTAACTACTTTAGCTAACTGAGAGATGCACCAGTCATCATAGGCGTATTCAAGAGCCTTAGAAACAGACTCGGGGACTTTGTCCAAAGGAATAAACCCTAAAGAATCAAAGTATTGAATTCCTTCATTTTTCTGGTAAGCACTTTTTAGCATCATGTTCAACACGGAGTCGGCAGGTAAGTCAATATACCCTTTAAACCATGCATCCACGATCACGGGTATGGCATGATAGCCGATCATAGTGTTGGTTTCATTAGAAACTAAAGACCACTTAGGTAGCAAGCCATATTCCTTATGTTGGGCATACATGGACTTCAGGAAATCATCCATGCGCTCAGACTGTAGGAATGTAAAAAGCGGATGGCTTGCCCTATAAGTATCCCAAAGTGAGTAAATAGTATGATTAACAAAACCATCGGCTTTGTGTGTCTTAAAGTCACTTCCGCGATACTCACCATTTATATCCTGATAGATGATTGGAGCTAAAGCACTGTGATATAGCGCAGTGTAAAATATTCGTTTTGTCTTTTCGTCGGCTTCTATTTGAAGCTTACCAAGTTCCTTTTCCCATTTCTGATCCGCTTCTTTTCTGACCTGATCGAAATTCCAATGAGGTATTTCTACATTAACATTCAGCAGCGCATTTTCAATGCTGTTGTACGAAATACCGGACTTGATGTGGAGCTCTTCTCCTGCTTTGATATCAAATTCTAATACATACTTTATTTGATTATTTTGAAGCTTACTCCCCTCAAAAGCAATGGTATCATCTTTAAATAACTGATACTTCTTAACTGGTTTCGAAAAAATGGCCGCAAAATAAACGATCTGATTTTTTGCCCACCCGTCAGATTTGCGATAGCCCGTAATCAGGGTATCGTTCACTATTTCTATCAAGCCATCATTACACCAGTCCCACCCAATTCCATGACGTAGATCAATAAGTACCCAGGGGTCTTCCGCGTTGTTAAATAGGTATTTTTGATATCCTGCTCTTTCAGTTGCCGTAAGCTCTACTGAAATATCATCATCCAATAGATCTACTTGATAGTAACCGGGAGTAGCTTGTTCCTTGTGATGTGTAAACCTGCTCCGATAACCGGTATCCGGTTCTTCTTTTTTCCCTTCTACTATTTGAGCAGGACCATTTCCGGGTAAAAACATAATATCTCCCATGTCTCCGATACCTGTACCGCTCAGGTGCGTATGGGAAAAACCTAGTAAAGAACTGTCAGAATAATGATAACCTGAAGACCAATCCCAGCCTTCGTTTCCGGAGTCTGGACTTAACTGCATCATCCCAAAAGGAACGGTAGCTCCAGGATAGGTATGGCCATGCCCTCCTGTACCGATAAATGGATCTACATAATTTGTAAGTGTTTCAGGAATCGGTTTTGAACAAGCACAAAGCGTGATAAAAACGAAGAAGAGTTTATTTTTTATAGAATGGTTTCTATTAGCTATTACCACTTTTACTCCACTTAAACCCATAAAACATAATGTACAAATAGCACATTATTGGAAGAAAGAATGAATACCTTAAGCTGATAGCATCAGCCAGAAAACCCTGAAAAACTGGAACTAAGGCACCACCAAGTATAGCCATTACGAGAAGAGATGAACCCTGACTGGTATATTTACCTAATCCCTTGATAGCCAACGTAAAAATATTGGGCCACATGATGCTATTGAATAAGCCAACGCCCAATAAAGTCCACATGGCTAATTCACCGTTAACTAGCATGCTAGTTAATATTAGTACAACATTAGTAATCGCAAATATACCCAGTGTTCTACCTGGCATGGAATTACCCAACTTGAAGCAAAGTAAGTTCAACAATAAAAAACCCAAATAGGGTAAAAGATCTTGAAAAGTAAGATCGAATAATTCACCTAGTAAAGTTGCTTTCCCCCACAAGAGTCCGAAAAGAATAAAGAAGGTAGCGAATGAAGTAATCACCATTAATACCCCCTTTCTCTTGTGTTCAATAGTACTTAGTGAGATAGCTCCCAAAAAGCGACCGATCATGGCACCTCCCCAATAAAACGCTAAAAAGTTAGCTGCTCTCGCTTCTTCCATCCCTGCAATTTCGTCTAACCCGATAAAGTTAATAATGAAGCTTCCTATGGTAACTTCTCCGCCTACATAGGTGAATATGGCCAAAATACCAAATACCAGATGCGGGTATTTTAATACGCCCAAACCTTTTTCCAATTGCTCTTCATTAGAAAAAGCTGGCAATGCAGCTCGGCTTACTACCCCTGCTAAAAGGATGAAAAGTGCGCCAAAAATCAAATAGGGCACCTTGACAGCATCAGCTCCAGAAGTATTTTCATCGAAGAAAAATTCAAAGATCAAATAGCCTCCTATCAGCGGAGCTATGGTAGTTCCAAATGAATTAAAGGCTTGACTTAGATTAAGCCTGGATGATGCAGATGATTCAGGTCCTAATATGGAAACATAGGGATTGGCCGCTATTTGAAGCATAGTGAAGCCCAAACCCAAAATGAAAAGAGCTCCTAGAAAAAAACCAAATACCACAAATTCAGCCGCAGGGTAAAATAAAAAGCACCCCAATGCTGAAATTAGTAATCCGATGATCAGACCGTTCTTATAGCCAATTTTATTGATAGGGTCTCCCAACCGGGTAGAAATTACAAAGTAGATTACAGAACCAACGAAATAGGCTCCAAAAAAAGCAAACTGAATAAGCATAGCCTGCCAATACTTTAAATCAAATACTGCTTTTAAGTGCGGAATCAGAATGTCATTCATACACGTGAGAAAACCCCACATAAAGAATAATGAAGTAATGACAATCAATGAATACTTATAGCTATTCATTCTTTAGCAGATTAAGATACGAGGTGTGGGCGCTCATTATGGATTTTGATAATTAATTCTCCAAAGAGCGTATTTGCCCAAGCAAACCATTTTCTTGTAAAATTGGAGGGGTCATCTTTATGAAAGGTTTCATGCATAAAGCCTGTACCATCATGTGTTTCCTTTAAGGTCTCAAGTACATAGGTGATCTCATCATCCGAACTACTAGTCATAGCATACATAATTAAGCTCATTGGCCAGATAAAATCCTGCCCTACATGTGGCCCACCCATTCCTTTCGCTACCTTTCCTTCAAAATAATAGGGATTGCTTTTTGACCATACAAAACTTCTAGTATTCTGATAGACCCGATCTTCTGTACTTGAAGCGCCCAAATACGGAAGTGAAAGTAAGTTTGGAACATTCGCATCATCCATGAGGTTTCTGCCTCCATACCCGTCAACTTCATAGGCATATATTTTACCATGTTCAGGATGATCCACTATTCCATATTCTTCAATTGCATTTTCTACCTCATTTGCCAGATCATTACATTCCGACGCAAAAGTATCATCACTTAAAACAGTTGAATAAATTTCAGAGAGTTGTCTTAACGAAGTAACGGCAAATAGATTGGAGGGTACCAGAAACAAAAACAACGTAGCATCATCAGACGGCCGAAAAGCCGAAGCTATCATTCCCACAGGATTCACCGGATTACCATAGCCTCTACCCGCTTGCGTATCTGGCTGCCAACCGGTAACTCGTGTGAATGAATAAGGGCCTTTTCCCGTCTTTCTTTGTTGTTCCTTGAAGGTTTTTAAGATCAACTTACTCGCTTTTTTCCAGTCTTCGGTGAACACACTGGTGTCATTTGTTCTATTCCAATACCCGTAGGCAAGACGAATCGTATAGCAAAGAGAATCTATCTCCCACTTTCTTTCGTGGAGCTCAGGTTTCATTTCAGTAATATCATCTTTCCATTGAGATTCACCCGGTCCATCGTTGAACGCATTCGCATAAGGATCGATAAGAACACACTTCGTCTGTCTGTGTACTACTCCGGCTATCAATCTTTTTAATTTCGCATCAGTATTGACTAAATCTAGGTAAGGCCATACCTGGGCAGATGAATCACGTAACCACATGGCGTGAATATCACCCGTAATTACAAAGGTATCCGGTAATCCATCTACTTCGCGGTGGGTAACCGTTGTATCTAGTGTGTTAGGAAAACAGTTTTCAAACATCCAGGCTATCTCAGGATCAGAAATAGCTTTTTTTATTTCTACTATTTTATTTTCAACTGACTTTGATGTGAAATTTTTCTTTTTCGGTCTTTTACTCTCGAATATAGGGTCTTTCCCCAAAAGAAGTGATGAATTAAATGTGGTTGCTGTGACCAGAGCTGAAGAATGTTGAAGGAAGGCTCTACGTTTCATACTAATCTGCAGGTATTATAATTGATATACCATCAGTGCTTTTCACATTTGATAATTCGAATCGTAATCTTTTCGATGTTGCATCAAAATACTTATTCTTAACATTCTCTGGAGTAACATCACTCCAGTTGTGTACCTCTACCCGAAAACTTCGTTGATCTGATCTACCCGAGTAATTGCCTTGAATTGGGGCTATACTTAGCTCTAAACCACTAGACGAGATAGCCGAAATGGTGATGAGGGTTTTGCTAAGCACACCATTCAAATACGCATTACTTGACCCATCGTCTTCGTAGAGTGTAAAGGCACCTTTTTCCTTGCCAGGGTATATATGAAGGATAAGCGTGTCATTAGAAGCGGTTTCAATTTGCTGAGTAGGTGTTCTTAAAGGAAGTATACTTCCTGAGCGAACATAGAGCGGAATTCTTTCAATATCGGAACCAATATCACGTGTTTCACCCCCAGATATTAATTCATCAGTGTAAAAGTTATACCATTCGCCCTCTGGAAAATAAATGCTTTTAGTCGTTTCTCGAAGTACAGGAGCTACCAGTAGCTCGTTCCCAAACAGATATTGAGTTAAGTTAATCCCATCTCCCTGGATCATTTTTTGCCCTGTTTCCCTGGTTAAATGAGCGTAAGTGTAGATATAAGGAAACAACGAATGCTTTAAACGGGCGTAATATCTAAATACTTCCTGCGCTTGCTCAGAAAAATTGAAGGGCATATTTGAATTAGGGCTATCGGCTGTACTGAAAGCTGTTGTAATCGGGTTGAACATAGCAAATTGAGTCCAGCGCATGTACAAGCTATCCGACTGCTCAGTAGAGCCAAAATAATTGTACCCTCCCAGATCACTCGTAAGAAAAGGCACTTCATACGTACTTCTATTGGGATCTGCCACCATCATGATATTCTCTTTCAGGGCACCCATAGAATAATTCCCCATGTTAGGTGCATCAGGTTGTTCCCACGCTATTTTCGCATCACCGCTCCATTTGGTTGGATACAACTTCATCAACGGATCATGTGTAGTATGGAGATGAGACATGATAAAACCTCTCCCCTTAGTCTCCAAGCCAAGTTCCTGCGTTGCCTCGAAAACAGCTTTCATATAGGAAACTTTAGACGATTTATCGAGCTTAACAAAATCTAGTCCTTGATCAAAGAATGGTTTCATTTTAACTTTCCATAATTTCACTGCTTCCGGATTCTCAAAATCGATATCTCCCATCATGGTATTGTTGGTTTTATTATGCCAACCATTGGTATTAAGAAAAGGCTCACCCTTATAAAACCCTTTGTCTTTGAACTCTTTATATATTTCCTCATTCCCTACTTCCTGAATGGCATCCCATACCCAAATGCCTGATTTAATATTATGCTCACTCATCAAACCCCACATTATTGAGGGGTCGGGATAGGATTTAAGGTCACCTTTGAAATCAATGTATCCATCTGGGCCTTTTCCTTCATTATAGTAATTCCAAAACCAGGAATCAATCCAATAACCATCTATGGGATAACCATCCTCCAATAGTCTTTGAACTCGCTGTATAGTTTCCGATTGATTCGTATAACCTCCGTATAATACACCAAACGCCCAGGCTGGTGGCAAAACCGCTTTAACGGTATCACTATCAAATTCGTATCCTTTGGGCTGAAAGTCAGGATCAGTGGTTAACACGATTTGATCGATGTACAACTTGGCATTCTGCGGATTCTCCGATCTGATCTTTAACGTAACATTACCCGTATCAGCGATCTGAATGGGCACAAAATCAGTCCATATAAGTGCGCGCGAGTTTTTTACCTGTAGCTCCCCTACTCTCTTACTGTTAATATCAAACGTTAGCTTTGCATTCTTCACAGGATAAGACCGGCTGGCAGCCATTACCCCAACTCGATACTCGCCAGCATTTAAAAAGTCAACATTATAACTTACAAAGTTTGAATCAGGCTTAGCGTTATCCGCCATAGCGCTAACACCGGTATAGTAGTCTTTCGTAGACCAGTTGGATGAATCAGAGAAATTCTCCGCTTCTATGATATAATGCTCAAAACTAACCTGTTTAACTTCCTCTTTGGGCTGACATGCCGCGAGAAACAATACAAGAGAAAAGGCCCGGAAGAGGGCCCTATAATAGTTACTAAATTTCATAGAATTATTCCGGTTCAAAAGCCATGACTACTTTTCTCAATTCTTCGCTATTGGGAGCAGTGGTTTCAACCTCTAATACAAGAAGATCCTCTTTCAATTCTTTAATCTCATAAAAAAAACCTACTTCTGAATCTCCAATGTAATTACCTACCAGCGAGAGTATAAAGATATTATCACTTCTATTTATTTGCCAATTGGTTATTTGAGGCTGATTTATGTCTGCACATTGTCCTCCAAATTCAATAAGTTGTCCGTCATTATTGTTGAGATTCTGATAAGATCGATCAATTCCAAAAATGTATCTATCATCTAACATACAATCTGGATTCACGAGAAGCTCGAAAAAAAGAGTATCGGCCCTGGTCACATGGTATGAAGAAACTAACGTATCAATCGAAAAAACTTCTTGCGTTGGTCTGCCTTCCCGATCAACAGTGTCCAAGGTAAAATCGTAGGTTAAACGAACTGAATCAGGTTTAAATTTCCAAGCTTTGTTATCGGTGCCATACAGAAATTGGTTATCTAATAATACTATTTCCTTTCTATCTGATTGGTTCTCTCTTAGTGCGGGCAATAAATCAGGATCACTGCTTATCGCTGTTAAACGAATGATATAAGTTCCAGGTGAGCTATAGGTATACGTAGTTAAATCAGCGTTATCAGAAGTATTACCATCGCCAAAATCCCATAAAAACTCATCTGCATTAACTGAAAGATTGGTTAAATTAACTTGCAACGAAGAATTTACTTCTTCAAAATCTAGTTCAAAATCAGCTACAGGTTCGTTAGGAGCCATTATCTCTACTTCTTTTGTTACAGTGCTAATACCTGCGCTATTTATGGCAGTTAGAGTAACAATGTAAGTACCGGAGCTATCATATTCCCTCGAATTTGATAATTGAGTTGATTTTTGGCCATTACCAAAATCCCAGATCAGACTTACTGCATCTTTGGATGTAGATGCGAAGTTTACCGATTTGGTCAGGAATCTTTCATTAGTGGCTCTATCTTCAACTGACTCAACTTGAAAAATAAAATCAGCAACCGGTAAAATTCCCGGCTCAGGATCGTTAATACCATCATCACAAGAAATTATGAATGCAAAAACAAAAATAATTTCTAACGCCTGTTTAAATCTACTATTGATATGCTGCATTCTGAGATAAGTTAGGATTTCTTCTAATGGCTTCTGTGGGGACAGGAGCTAAAAGTTTTGTGTTTTCGATGTTATACCCAGGCTGTATATCAGTCAATCCTACAGCCTGAGGAGCTAATGCGGTGCCATCCATTTCATCGTATCTAATCATATCCCACCATCTTTGGCCTTCAAACATCAACTCTCTACGCCTTTCTTCGCGAATAGCCATGCGAAAAGATTCTTGATTTGGAAACATTATGAAATCCCAATTTTCAATCCCTGCAGTAGGAGGATTATATTGAAGATCTTGTGCTCTGGAGCGTATTCGATTAACTATATTGAGAGCTTCAATGCTTGGATAAGACTGTTCATTCAATGCTTCAGCTATATTCAAATAGGCTTCGGTAGATCTGAAAATAACGAAATTAAAAGGATCGCCATTATCTGGATTCCACCATGGGTTGGCATTAGCATATTTAATCGCATAAATCTCTGTAGGTGTAGAGGACTGATTCATGCTTTCGACTTTGCGAACATCGAGAACATTATCGTCATCACCTTCAAAGAGATTAAAAGCTTCAAGTGTAGCGCCACGTCTGGGCCTTCCGTCAATTGTAAACCACGAATACCCACCAGTATTGTTAAATTCTCCTGCTCCCGCTAATGATTGGATTTCAAGGATCGATTCTGAAGCATTCTGACTACCTGTGATAGTAGCATCAAAAATGTTAACCCATCGTTCTGATAAGGGATATCTGCCGGAATTAATAACTTCTCTTGACAGCTCTATGGCTCTATTCCAATCCTGGTTTTGCATAGCAATTCTAGCCAATAACATTTTAGCTGCCCATATGGTGGCTCTACCCTTCTGCGTAGGCTGTGCACCGGCATCGTCAGGATCTGTTGCTCCGGTAAACAAGAAGTCATAATTTTCGGGTAAACGTTGTTCGGCATAATCAAGATCCTCCATCACCAAGTTCATAACTTCGCCTTTAGAAGCTCGAGGTACTTGATATTCCCTCGGATCAACACCAGATGGCGGATCTACTACCAAAGGAACCTCTCCCCAATATAAAACCATATTATAATAGTTCCATGCTCTTAAAAATCTGGCTTCAGCTAATATTTGCGACTTCCGGTCAAGATTAGGGAATTGTTGATTTAGGAATACTCCAGAATCCATTTCTTCAACTCTTTCTAGAAGAAGATTAATATTAGCCAAAGCTTGGTAACAAGCCGCCCAAAGACTACTTACATTTCCAAAGTTAGCATCCATATTCGGCCTCCACATCCAAGGATCAGACTGTTGACCATCGATAGGAGCAGTTATATCATCTGAGGATCGGTTGGCATAAAACAAATAATTAGTACTGTTAGCACTTCGAAAAGAAAAATTATACGCCCCAATGATAGCTGCTTCTGCATCAGAAGCGGCTTGATAAAACTCGCTTATTGGTATCCTATCCTCAGGTATCTCTTCTACTAAATCTTCACATGAAAGAAAAAATAATAATGATAGTAAACAGGTAGCTTTATTAATTCTCAACATCTTCAATTATTTACAACCCAATATTTAACCCAACAATTACAGACCTCGATTGAGGAAAAGTTCCATTATCGTAGCCTATACCGATATTATTTGTCACCGTATGGTTTACTTCAGGATCAAATCCCGAATAACTAGTCAACATAGCAATGTTATGTGCAGTAACGTAGGCCCTTAGCGAGCGGATAGAATACTTCTCTAGAAAAGAAGTGTCAAAATTATAGCCTAAGGAAACATTACGCAGCTTGAGATAAGACGCATCTTCCAAATTTTGGTCATTAGGAGCACCTCCAATATTTCTTAAGTCGCTTGGCCCAAATGTATCAGGGGTAAAATCAATGACTGGATAAGTGGCATCAGTCTCAGAACTCTGCCATCGATCTAAAGCTTCCCTTGATAAGTTGGGACCTGATTGATCTAAGGACAATTTTGTAGCAGATTGAACATAACCGCGGGTATTATTAACTATGTCATTTCCATAAGACCACTGTAAAAAAATATTTAGATCAAATTTTTTGTATCTGAACGAGTTAGTGAATCCACCAAAATGAATTGGTAAAGGAGTTCCTATTCTTCCGAAATCTCCATCATCGCGTATACCATTATTATTCAAGTCTTTAATTCTTCGATAGCCTGTCTCCGGATCAACTGTCTCCTCCAGTTGAAACCCTTGAAAGTAAAGTTCTTCTCCTTCTGTAAAAATATTCATGATGCCATTATTCCCGCCAACTATTGGTACCTCGTCTATTAGTCTTAATACTTCTTGACGGTTAAAAGCAATATTGAAATTGGAACTCCACTCGAAATTGGAATTCCTAATGGGTATTGCATTAACACCGAGTTCAAATCCTCGATTTTCCATATCTCCAACATTAATGAAAGGATTCTCCGTAATTCCAGAACTCAGGGGAAGTTCTCTGGGCAATAACAGGTCGCGAGTTGTTTTAATATAGTAGTCACTAACAATTTGTAATCTATTGTCCAGCAAACCTATTTCAATACCTATATCTACCTGCTCCGTAGATTCCCAGGAGTAATCAGGGTTTTCAAGATTTCTTAGTCTTACACCATTAAGCCCTATGTAATTTTCAGCAAGCACTTCCAGTGTTCCCAAATATCTAAAACCAGGTATTTGATCATTCCCAGTTAGACCCCATGATACCCTTAATTTAAGATTCGTTACAGCCGGAACATCAAACCAACTTTCATCTATAATATTCCAAGCGAAAGATGCCGAAGGGAAATCAGCCGTTCGTCTATTATCTCCAAATCGTGAAGAAAAGTCTCTTCTAACGGTAGCATTAAAAAAATATTTGTCAAATAAACTAAAACGAAGCCTCGTAAAAAGTGATGCTATAGAATATCGGGCATCTTCATCTGAGAGTGGATTAGTAAAATTTGTACTTGCTCCAAGAGATCTATCTTCATCTATCAAAAGATCTTGAATCCCAACAGAAAAACCATCATTTCTAGATTGTTGAAAACTTCCACCTCCAAGAATATTCAATGAAAGGTTATCATTTATATTTTTATCATAAGTCATAAAAGCTTCACCCACCCATAAACTCTCGCGAAAGCTTCTTCGTAATATTCTACCACCAGCGGCAGGAGGTGGAGCTATACCTTCAAAAATCTCGTTTTCATCCCTTATATCTGTACCCAAGTTAAGCCTGAGGCTGAAATCTTCCAGAATAGAGGCTTCTAAATAAACGTTACCAACTATTCTCAAAGAATTATTGACCAAATCATTAAGTTCGGCTAGTGCGACAGGATTATCGTAGTTATTAAGCGAATCCGTGGCAAAGAAACCGGTTGCAGGATCTCGAACAGGTATTCGTGGACTTGCTACTAAAGCAGATGACAGCACACTTGGTCCAAAAAAGCTATTACCATTAAAGCTTGCTTGAACGTTTGCATCCCCATTATTCCTTAATCTTTGACTTATTGTATTACTCAGAGATAGGTTCGTACCTATTTTTAGATTCTCGTTGAACTTATGATCTAAATTAGTTCTGAATGAATACCTTTCGAATTCTGAGTTAATCAATACTCCTTCTTGTTTAAAATATGCAGGTGAGAATAAATATTGTGTTTTTTCTGTGCCTCCACTAAGCGTGATCGTAGCACTTGTCATGGATGCCATTCGAAATATTTCATCTTGCCAGTCAGTGTCGTAAGGGGTTTCAGTAATGGCTGATTGTAAATTACCAGATGATATTAAGCCTTCATTAGTCACGGCGGCATACTCTGTTGCATTAAGAAGATCATACCTTCTTGGCTGAAAAGAAAAACCCGTATACATTTTGATGTCAGTTCGAAGTGCCCCAGGCTTCCCTCTTTTGGTGGTTATGAGAACGACACCGTTAGCTGCTCTAGAACCATAGATACTTGCTGCAGCCGCATCTTTTAGCACCTCAATGGATTCAATATCATCTGGATTAATATTAGCTAATCCGTTATTCACTTCATTTCCAGCGAATCCCGTACTCGGTGCGTTCTCCCCACCTTGACCAATTGAGCCGGTAAATGTATTATTGATAGGAACACCATCAACAATGTACAGCGGTTCCTGTCCTCCGAAAATGGAAGCAGTACCTCGTATTCTAACGTTAATTCCACCGCCGGGTGCCCCTGTACCTTTCGTTACCTGCACTCCTGCTATCCTGCCTTGTATTGCCTGATCGATGCTTGGCACCGGTACATCTGATATTTCTTCTGCTTTTAAAGTGGTTACGGCATTTGTTAATTCTCTTTTATTGATTGTACCATACCCAACTACCACTACTTCTTCCAGCTCTGAAATATCCTCTTTTAACGTTACATCAATCCGAGACTGATTACCTACGATTATTTCCTTAGATTCGTACCCGATAAAACTGAAAAGTAAGGTAGATCCCGGATCTAATTCCAATACATAGTTACCATCAATATCGGTAGCGGTACCTTGAGTAGTACCTTTCACAACGACAGTAACACCGATTAACGCCTCGCCAGTATTATCTTTAACGGTCCCCGATATCTGGGTTCTTTGCGCATAAAGTGATGTGCTAATTATGAAAAAGATTGCGAAGTAAAATATTCTCATACGATTGAAGTCTAGTCGTTATTCACTTTAGAAAGTAAATATAAAAACTTTTGTGAAATCGATTGCACTAATTAATATCAATGTTTAACTCTTATCTAAGCGGTCAGAAACTAATTTGAATATGGAATAGCCTGAATGCTATCTGCCTCAAGGCTTACTGGAAAACAATAAGCGTTTTGCGAATAATGCCCGTGACCTAGGTATAATTCTGTTCTTTTTAACCTTCCATTGACCAAATACCGGATCTCTTTGGTGGATTGATCTACATATACCGGTTGGAGTGGAAGCTGAACGGTATTTTGCTCTACGGTACCATTACTTTTACCTATTGAAATGAACAGACCATCCTTACTCCAACTCAAATTTTGTGCTTTTGTGGCACCGTTCGAACGAAATAGGTAACGATCCTGATCATTCAACTGGCCCTTCACATTGGCTATTACGGTACCTTTAAAGGCCAACTGAGGACCATAAATAACTTCCGTTGCATTCCACCCGCCTGATAAAATCAACTCATCATAGCCATCATCATCAAAATCTAAAGGCGTTATTCCGGTAACCGGACCAGTCTGTGCGCTAGCTGGAAGCGTTTCTACGGTAAATGTCGCATTCCCATTATTTCTCAATAGTATAGACTTAAAGGTCTCTACTTCATACTGGATAGAAGAAGTCAGCCTAGCTAATGGAATTTCAGAGATAGTTGTTTCTGCGTAAGACCGGTAATTGGGGAATGCTTTTTTTAAGGAAGTTATTTGATCTAACAGCATATTCCGCGGGGCTAAAGGATAGTATTCACCATTTTGAGGAATGGCCGCAATAAAGTCAATGGTATTGTTTTGATCGAAGTCATGAACGAAAGTGATCAAAGGGTCTTCTTTGGTCGGTTTGAAAGCTATATTCTCCCCCCAGTTTCCGAAAATATAGTCAATATCCCCATCCAAATCTAAGTCTGCTCCCACACTAGCTAACCACCATCCTTTTAGTCCATCAAAATATGGATCTTTCAACTTAGAAAAGCCATTACCGGTATTTTTGAAAAAAATGATCTCAGTAAACAATCCTGCTACTATTAGATCTGTGAGTCCATCATAATTAAAGTCCGACCAGAGAGCTGTTTTAATGATTCCTATATTTTCAAGTTCAGGAATTTCATCTTTTGTTACGTTTATGAATAGGCCATTTTCATTCTTCAGCAGCGTACTCTGGTCTGCTAAAGGGTACTTTTTCGGATAAACATCTCCTCCTATGAAAAGATCGATATCTCCGTCATTATCATAGTCTGATCCTCTTACTACTGAACTATTTTGATTGATTGCAGACACTGCATCTGGTTTAATGCTAAAATTGTTATTGCCATCATTGATGTACAACCGATTGCGCAATTGGATAGAATTTGGAAAACTCTCGTAACCTCCTGAAGCAACAAAAATGTCTCTATCATTATCGTTATCAGCATCAAATACTAATAAGCCCTGATCCTCGAAAGCTGCCGAACCTTCCAGTTCTACCCAACGGATACCCTGATCACTCTTGAAACCGATTTTGGTCAATGTACCCTGTGGGGTACCTACAACCAGATCATCCCAGCCATTTTTATCAATATCTACAGTAGCAATTGCCGGCCCATTTTGTGAAAACTTGATCGGCAGCATCGATTGGAAATTAAAATCTACAAAACGATTTTCTTTAATATCCAGGTCCATAACAGTATCTTTTTTGAGCCAGTCATCCGTATAATGTTGATATGGATTGACAGAAGTCAATACCGCGTCTTTTTCATTTACAGTAAGTAACTGTCCTACTGGTACATTCTTTAAATCACTATATTTCCCTGACGGCCAAAACACTTCAATATTAACTTTATCGCATTGACCAACACCTATGGTCATATACTTTGAGCTGGTAGATAGGTATCCTTTATTCGAGACCCGTGATTTGGCCGTAACTCCAGGCAAACATGAGCGTATCTTTACCACTGCTCCTTCAGGAACTACACCGTTGATAGTTAAGAGTTTAAGTTGGATAGACTTATTTTCATTACTCTTAATATTCTCATAAACGAAGGCTTTCTGATTAATATTATTCACTACTAAATCAAGGTCTCCATCCAAATCAAAATCGGCCAAAGCCGCTCCGTTTGAAAAAGAAGGCTGGTCCATACCCCAATCGGCTGTGACGTTCTGAAATTTACCTGCTCCGCTGTTGCGAAAGATGTAGTTGGCAATTTTTGCTCCTTCCAATTCTGCAATGGCATTTACCAGGTTCTCCCTTTTCGTTCCACTTCTAGCCATACGTCCTCCGCTTTGGGAAGAAGAATAAGACCCGAAGTCATGATCGGTGATATTCTTTACATAGCCGTTGGAAATGAAGATATCTTCCCAACCGTCTAGATCATAGTCTTCCATTAATATGGACCAACTCCAGTCGGTCATAGCTACGCCTGATACAAAGCCTTGCTCGGAAAAACCACCCTTCTCTGAACCTATCTGAAGTGTATTTCTCATGAATTGCGGGTGATAACCGAGCTTCAGCGCCAGCTCATACCGATGATAGTTCATCGGGCCACTCAACAGTTTTTGGCGGTAATTATCGGGCGGGAGCATATCAGCGACCATAATGTCTGGATAACCATCTCTATTGACATCTCCATGGTCCATCCCCATGGAAAACTGACTGGTGTAATCGATATAATCGGTTATCACATTGTTAAACTTACCATCTCCATTATTCATGTAGAGCAGATCATTGAAGATATAATCATTGGCTACATAAATATCCAGCCATCCATCTCTGTTAATATCAAGGATGGAAGCACTTAAACCATAACCTTCATAATTTATTCCTGCAGCTCTACTTATGTCTTTGAAAAAACCATCATCATTTCTGAGTAATTTATCGGTGCTGAGGGCGGTGCCAGTGTTATTAGGATTTACCAATAGGCTATGATCATGATCGTTCCGTGAATGATTTACGAGGAACAAGTCGAGATCACCATCCTTATCAAAATCAAAAAAGTAAGACTGTGTACTGAAATCAGGGACACTCAGGTTGAAGTCTACGCCTTTTTCTTCAAAATAGCCTTTACCGGAGTTAATGAAGAGTAGGTTCTCTCGTTTTGTAGAATCAAGATAAGCACTTGTACATAAATATAGGTCGAGCCAACCATCAGCATTTATATCTACTGCATTCACTCCGGTTATCCACCGATTCGTTTCTACTCGATAGTCAATAGTACTATCCGTAAAGGTTAAATTTCCAGCATTAATGTACAGTTTGGACGAGACCAGGTTGCCACCCATGAAGATATCTTCAAGACCATCGTTATTAAAATCACCAATGGCTACTCCTCCACCGTTGTAGAAGTATTCGTAGTCCAAGAGATTGAGCGAGTCGTTGGGTTCAAGGCGGTTGTGGAAATCTACTCCAGAATTTTTGACTATTCGAAAACCCTCCTTTTGTTGACACGAAAAGCAAAGAAAGACTACGCCAAGCGCAAAAAGTGTTTTAAGCAACTTAATTTTCAAATTGCCCGGGTTTGTTAATAATAAAAGATTGCAAATCATCATCGTTATTGAATACCATCACATAGGTATTCCCCTCAACATCAATAGCACATAATCTTCTAGCTTCTTTATTAGCAACAAATCCACTATTTGGGATCAACATAGGTTCGAATCCAGCCTTACCTTTATTGATCAAGACAGAACCTGAGGATGCATCAAACGGCCCTTGCTCTACATCATTAAAGTAAAAATTACCTACAGTTAGAATATCTGTGAGGCCGTCTTCATTAAAATCGTAGACTAATATATCATTAACAGGTGAAAATTGGGTTTGTATAGGTAAATCCTGGTGTGCAAATCTGTTATTCTCGTTTATGAAAATACTGCTAGTCATATATTTTGCATCTCTCTGAAAAGAGTCATCGATTTCTATTAGGTCTTCGACCTTGGCTTTTGCATACTTCTCGAATTGAACAAAATCTTTTTCGAAAGCCGTGACTACTTTGTTTAGAACCTCTTTCCTCGGTAACGGCCAACGCTCGCCTTGATTGTAATAGGTGATGATGAATTCATTATCTCCATTACCGTCAAAATCATTTGCAAAAATTTCTAGCGGTTCTTGAGAACTCGCCATGTATCTACTATTTAAACCATGGTTACCGGCGATGAGGTCAAAGTCACCATCATTATCAATATCGCTGACTTCAAGAGACTGCCACCAGCCAGAGAATTGATCTAGACCAACTTCAGAAGAAGCATTTTCAAACAACTTACCATTTGAGTTTAGAAGAAGTTTTGGAGCCATCCATTCACCCACAAGAAATAAATCCGGAAAACCATCTTTATTGTAATCCGTCCATTTTGCGTCTGTTATTAAACCTATCTGCTTTACACTCCTGCTCCAATCTTCTTGAATCGAAAATTTGCCATTATTATTCTCTATCATAATTGATTTAGGGGAGTAGGGATAATCACCTGGAATAATTCTACCTCCAATAAATAAATCCTGATCACCATCATTATCTATATCATCTGCCTTAACTACAGATCCACTAAAATTTAATAATGGTAAAACGGACTTTACCCAATTCTTCCCATCGCCTTCATTCATGTAAAGTCTATCTTGATAAAATTCATCTGAGGGCTGCTCTTCAGTTCCACCACTGACTACGTATAGATCAAGGTCACCATCACCGTCAGCGTCAAAGAGTAAAACTCCGGCATCCTCGTGTTCTGCATCTGCTATGATACTTTCAGGCTTAAAACTCTCAAAACTACCTTCTCGTTGTATCAAAAATAACCCAGAGTAACCCTTAGCTCCGCCCACGAATAAATCGTCTTTTCCATCATTATTTACATCACCCTTGGTTACAAATGGACCGTTCCTTGAGTATAAATAAGGTAGCATAGGCTCTCTTCTAAAATCTTCAAAGATGTTTTCCTGGTGCTTATAAACTGCAATTTCACTTTCATCAAGTAAGTTAAGAATTGGATTATCGCTCTTAGGAGTTATTAGTGTCCGCGGAATAATATTATAATCTAATTCAATTACTTGATTGGAATTTATTTCTTTTAATGTCGAGATATGGCCGTCCGTCCAACGTATATAAACAGAATCTACTTGATCTGAAGAGCCTAAGCCAAAGTGAACAACCGGTTCGACTGATGACAGAAATCCTCTCACGCTGTAAACTGATCTGGTTTGTTTAATCTGATTGTAAAAAATATCTACTCTTGTGCCAAGCGCCTGACTATTTCCAGAAGGACCTTTTAACTTAAATCTCAAATAATTGTTGTGGGTTAAGTTGTTAAGATTATTCCTGTAGACATAAACCGTATCCTCAAGGTTATTTATCACCAGATCGAGATCTCCATCATTGTCTAGATCTCCATAAGCCGCTCCATTCGAAAACGCTTTATCTGAAAACCCCCATACCGTCGAAACATTTTCGAACTTTAAGTTTCCATCATTTTTGTAAGCATAATTAGAGAGTTTGTTTGATGGTATATAATCGACCCATTCTCTCCAATTCTCAAGCGTAATGGCTTCTTGGTTTTGGAGTTTTGCTCGTTGTATAGAATCGGTTTTAAAATCAATATAATCAAGATTAGTCATATCCTTTTTAATACCATTCGTAATTAAAGCATCATTAAAACCGTTATTATCTAAATCTACAAGTAGCGAACCCCAACTCCAATCCGTATTTGATAATCCTGTCAATTGTCCTATTTCTGAAAACTTCCGATCTCCATTATTTAAATGAAGCATATTGCGCATGATTTGGTGTTTATAATCAAATCTTAAAAGCATTTGTACTCGATTATATACCATCGGTGTACTCATAAGCTTTTGCCGATAGTTATCCTCCGCGAGCATATCTAGCACTAGGAGATCTTCCAGTCCGTCATTATTAATATCGCCAAAATCTGAGCCCATGCTACTATTGGACATATGTCCAAAATACTTATCGACTTGATTCGAAAAAGTCCCATTTCCGCTATTAACCATGAATTGATCGGGCTCAACAAAATCGTTAGCAATGAATAAATCGGGATAACCATCTCCATTGATATCAGTAACACTAGCACTTAGCCCATAGGTATGATTACCAACACCAGCAGCGAGTGTTACATCCACAAATACTCCATTTTCATTCTTGAAAAGTCTGTCAGAAAAAAACGGGGTTTCTGGATCAGTATTCCTAATAGCATTACCATTAACATTTTTCATGCGGACTCTAATGGCTTTGTCAAAATCATTGGGGTGGTTTACAAGATAGAGATCTATATCATTATCAAGGTCATAGTCGAAAAATATGGCTTGGGTACTATAACTATTATCAACTAGTCCAAGTTCAAGTGCCTTTTCTGAAAAGGTAAGATCACCATTATTTATGTAAACCAAATTTGTCCTTAAGGAACGGTTTGAGTGTGCATCTCTACACACATAGATATCCAACCAGCCATCTCCGTTGATATCAGCCATAGACACTCCCGTCTTATAACCATCGTTAGCTAATACTCCTGCCGATTTCGAAATATCCTCAAATACAAAGTCTCCTTTATTTAAGTAAAGCTTGTTAGAGTAGAGATTGCTTGACAAGTATACATCAGCCAGGCCGTCATTATTAATGTCACCAATAGCCACACCACCACCGTTATAAATATTCTTCCACGTGTAGAAATTGATAAGATCTGTTTCAATAATAGTATTCATATGATTGATGCCAGTTTTAGTGGGAGGAACGCGTTCAAATAATTTTTTATCCATAGAATTACTACTATCCATATCCTTCCTTTCACTACAAGATAAAA
>JBCCSU010000036.1:0-24974 GCA_039199635.1 Bacteroidota bacterium
GACCCAATCCCCTTTCTTGAAAGCTGTGCGTGTGGTAGCTTCAATGACGAGTGACTGCCTTCCTTGGTCAGAATTCCCCAACAATAAGTCGAGCATATCTTCGCTATCATTCCTCTCTACTGTTTGCCCCACCAAACGACCTATTGAGGCTAGTAAATCCATCTGGCAAATCAGCGCATCTGATTGTCCCGGGCTGATCTTATCTTTCCAATAACTCATAAATGGTACTCTTGTGCCTGCTTCAAACAAACTGTATTTTCCTCCTCTTAATCCACCTTTCGGATCGTGGTTACCAAGTTTTTCAACAGCATCATCATAGTAGCCATCATTTAGTACCGGGCCGTTATCACTGGAAAAAATAATAAGCGTGTTTTCCAGTATTCCTTCTTTTTCCAAAGTCTTTAGTATTTCGCCTATGCACCAATCTGCTTCTACTATGACATCTCCGCGCGGGCCTAAGCCGGATTTCCCTACAAACCTTGGATGTGGGGTTCTGGGAACATGGGGTTGCTGCATGGGCAAATACAAGAAGAAAGGATCATCTTTGTGCCCTTTAATGTACTCTTGGGCTTTGATCAAAAAGTGATCCGCCATTTCTTGATCTATCCACTTCGCGGCTTCGCCACCCTTCATATAACCTATCCTGGGTATACCATTCACAATGCTACTATTGTGGCCGTGATGCCATTTCATTTTAAGCAATTCAGGATTATCTAAACCGGTCGGTTCCCCCTCAAAATTTTGGGCGTAGTTGACCAATATGGGATCATTCGAATCAAGACCCACCACCAAACCATCTTCCAGGTAGACCGTAGGCACCCTATCCTGGGTGGCCGCCATGATGTAAGAGTAATCAAACCCTACCTCATTCGGCCCTGGCGAAATGGGTTTATTCCAATCAACACTTCCACTGCCTAAACCCAAATGCCATTTCCCTACTATACCCGTTTGATAGCCGGCACTTCTTAATAATTTAGGAAGTGTTTGCTGAGTGGTATCAATAATAAGCGGAGCTGTGCCCGGAAGGATCTTTGCACTCTTACGCCTCCACGGGTACTCGCCTGTTAACAAAGCATACCGGCTAGGAGTGCACGTGGCTGATGTCGCATAACCATTGGTGAATTTAATTCCTTCATTCGCCAGCTTATCGATATTAGGAGTTTGCAGTTCAGTGGCTCCATATGAGCTAAGGTCACCATACCCTAAATCATCCAAATAAATAACAATGATGTTAGGTTGAACTTCTATGGCTTCTTCCTTCTCAATATTTTTTTCACAACTTATCGCGGCTACGAATAGGATTATAAAAATGCAAATCGCTTTCCATTCTGATTTAAATTGTATTTTGCTATCCATTAAAAACACATTGTCATATTAAAATGGGCCCACTATTTCTGACAGTTCACCAACGCCTGACTCGTTAAATGGCTCTACGGCAAAGAAGTAGTCCATATCCTTATTCAAACTGCGTATTGTTAACCCGGAGGTATCATAGACGAGGTAATTCTGGTAAAGCTTACCGGCATCGGTACCAAATCGGATATTATAGCCCATAGCTTCAGGAATTGCTTTCCATTGAAGGTGTATATCCCTTTTGTCCTTGGTATCGCGATTCACTTCTACCATTGCACTTTTAGCCGGTGCTGTTCCGGGCTTCAGGCCAAATGCACGAAAACCGGACATAGCAAAATTGCCATCCGGCACTTCTACGTTGGTTACCTTTAAATACCTGGCCTGTACAGGATTGAAAGTAAGGTAGATGTGTGACCGATCAGATTTGTTTTTGCTAAAGTCCTCAACCGTAAACCAGTTTTCATTGTCTTCAGATCCTTCTAAAATGAAAGCGTGCCTTTTATCAGAGGAACGACTGTAAAGTTCCGTATTCACTTCCGCAAAGTTGAGTTGAACGGCATGAACCGTTGAAACCGAAAGCAGGTCCAGTTTAATCCACTCATCGGGCTCTCCCGATACAGCAGACCAGTTAGTTCTCACTTCTTCGTCATTCACATTAGCTATCGGAAATTCATCCAAGGTCGATGAAGCGTATGCAGGTTTCTTGTAGGAAAGTAACATCCATCCTGCAAACAGATCATGATCGCTCACTTTTTGCGATGGAACATTCATAGGGTAGTCGCCAAACCGGGTATATGCATAGAGCACATCGTCTTCGTCAAAGAAGGTAGGATAAATTCCCACTCGCCTTTCGAATTTATGCTTTTGAGAAATGGCCAAAGTGCCAACATGCCAATAGTTATCGAAAGCGTCTTGGAACGTGCTTCCATGTCCTGCCCCACAAATGAACCCTTCAGGTTTGTAAGCAAAAGGGTTATGCGCTGCAAGTTCGAAGGGACCTAACGGTTGATCCCCAATATATACACCATCGGAATAGGACTTCTCCAGCGTGCCCGGAGCCGCATATTGCAAGTAGTATTTTCCATTATGTTTGTTCATCCAAGGGCCTTCCAACCAGGGTGCTACGTCCTTTTTTTCGTTATAGTCACCACGAATTTCCCATCCCAGTTGTTCGGGGTTAGGATATATGACTTCTTGAATGGCCCCTTCAAATTTGAACGTCATATCGTTGATTTTCACCCCATAAAGCGGATCAATATTTGAGCATCCCCAATACAGGTAGAGTTCCCCATCATCATCCTGGAAAAATGCAGGATCCCAAACTGGTATCTCTAATGAGTCATTCGCCATTTCCCATTTACCGGAAATCGGGTCCGCAGACTTATAGATCACACTCCTTTCTTTTGACGACCCCAGAAAGAACACCGTATCTCTTAGCACAATGGCTGTTGGCGCATACTCTTCGGTAGGTATCTCATCTGTTTCTACGAGCTGCCATTTAGCTAGATCATCCGAATACCAATAGCCCCCTGATTTAGAAGCAAAAAGAAAGTAATTTCCTTTAAACGAAATTATCGTAGGATCTGCCGCTTCCCTTCTTGACGGTGTTTCTGGCATGAAACGATAGCTTACATCGATCGGGTTACAAATGGTTTTTACCAAACTTTTTGGGGCCTCATCTACCATTTCAAAAACTCCGCAAGAAGCAATCATGACTAAACCGCAGAAGACTATATTTATTTTCAAAACTAGTAATGCGGCTTTTTTATGCACCGTAAGTAAGAATGAAATCAAAGCGTATTTTTTCTCGGAGAATACCATTCTATTTTATTGCGTTAATCTCTTCTTTCAGATAAAAAGGTGTGTCTCCCAGTCTTTTACGGAGTTGATACAAGTACAAAGAAGACGGCTCAACCGCTTGTCCCGGGGATTTTATAGGCCCAGCATTTACAAATGATGTTCCTTCTCCCTGGAAACCAACGATAACGGGATTAACTGCCGTTAATGGCCCATACTTAATTGTTGGCGTATCTTCCATTAAATCCCAAAAATTAAAATCTGGTCTCGGAAGGGCTGTTTGTGTGAAATTCCAAAATACCAGGCCTACAGAATGGTTGGGCAAATTTTTATAGTTCGCGCCATGACTCGCCCGACCTGTACTATCTCCATCAAAACCTGCCATTTTGCATTCGTCCCATAATGTAAACCGGGGAACATTACCGTGGGCATCTATTCCGCGGTTGATTCCTGTAAAGCGCAGAATAACCGTTCCTACGGCTTCATGGGAGGAATCCGGTCCATGCCATTGATTCGCATTATCCGAACAATACGCCATCAATACCCTGGTACTTCTTGAAGAGACAAAACTGGTGTGACCGCCATTTCCTTCCACTCGGCAGTTGAGGATTGTTCCTGCCAATGATCCGGAGAAAGACACGGCCCTGTTTACATCTTTAAAAACACAATTTTTAACCCAGGAATTATGGGTTTTCGACATATTTACAGCGGTAAAGCCTCCATCGTGGTAAGCGTTTTTATGATGGACAAATGACTCTTTAAAGCTTCCTTCAAATCGAATATCTTCAAATCCGCAGTGCGTTATAAAATCAACTTTTGTAAATTTCCAATGCTCCTTCTTATTCATATCCACCAGAATAGGCGCCCTGAAAGTCACTTTATTTCCGGATACATCGGCCACTTCATGTATCTCATGAATGACTCCTCCTTTTTCATTAATGGCTGACCAAAGCTCTCGGGTTTTCTTCCCGGCTAGGAGTCTGTCATTTAAGAAAGTACCCTGTGCGTTGATTAAAAGCACATCACCTTTTTGAAGACCGTGATCCGTATCAAACCAGATGGTATTATCGCCTAATTTAACATCTTTTGCCAGAGCTGCGTTGACTTTCCCAACGTTACCTTTTCCTTTAAAAACTACCATTGGGGGAGTAGTCCATAGTTTTCTAGGATCAATGGGTTCCAATGGTTCTTTCATATGGAGAATCGTTCTGTTTTCCTCGCTGCCTGCACCTTTGAGAACTACATGACTTGATTTTATAAGCAGCCCTTCTTTCTTCCCTTTGGTATCATTGATTATGTATCGCCCAATACCGAAAAGCACTACCCCACCTTTGGCTGCTTCCGCCTTGCGAATGGCCGCCTCTATGGCCTCCTGATCAGAGATATCATCATTTGCCACCGCCCCGAAATCTTCAACTTTGAATACGGGTAAATCGTAAGCTGCTAGAAGCTCACTTTCACCAAAATCATAACCTGCATAGGAGTAGTCTATCAGATCTAGTTCTTCTAATAAATCTTGATCTGATTGAGCCTTACCTCTTGATGAACAAGAAAATACTATTACGGAAAGGAGCAAGTACGAAATAAATGAGTTCGCTTTTGTGATGTAATTATCCTTCATGAAAAATGCTTTACGAGATTTTGGCTTGATTCATTCATACTTACGAAAGATCTTAACTGTTTTATCTATAAGCTGATTTGTAATATGAAGGTAGTACAGACCTGGTCTGTATATAGACATATCAATATTAGTTTCAGGACCTTCAGAGAATCTTCTGAAAAGTTCTTTCCCTAGTACAGTATAAAGTGCAAATTCAATTGGATTGGGTTCATAGGTCTGAATACGAAGTGTGTGGTCAACCGGGTTAGGAAATACCAATATCTCTTCATTAAGGATTTCGTTTCCCAATACCACCTCGTTTACTTCAAATCTGGTCGATGCGATTGACGAAAGGCCTTCCTGGTCAGTAGCTATCACCTTTAGAGCATAAGCACCCGGCTTTAAATTAATTAACTGGCTGAGCTGATCCTGTGAAGTCCAGGCAAATGGAGCGCTGGTCTTTTCGTCAATCAACTGATCATTGAGATAAAGCTCAATTTTGGCTAAACCCGTATCATCGGTCACCTCAATTTCAACACCTGAAATGTCATTGACTTTAGCTCCATTAACAGGAGAAATAAATCGAATCACAGGCGCATTATTGACCGCATAGAATATGGTGACTTGCCTTTCCGATGAAATGGATTTATTATCATAAGCCATGGCCTTCAAGATATTATTCCCTCTTAACAGGTCTTGCAATTCCGCAACGTCAGTTCCCCAGGTGTAAGGGGCAGCATCATCGGCCGAGATCAATTGATTGTTGAGGAAAAGCTCTACCCGATCAATGTTTTCATCGTCATAGGCAAAAACCTGCACCTCTAATGATTCACTTTCCTGAAGACGTGCATCTTTAATCGGAGCCCCAAAACCTAAAACGGGAGCAGCATTTTGCATGCTTCCCAGCGTAGTCCAGGATATATTGTCGAAAGAAACAGTTCTAAGATCATTTGAATCAGAGGTATTACTGGCATTCCTAATTTGAATGGTAAATTCTCCTTCAATATTTAAGCCCTCCACGGCTATGGTATATTTCTGGTCTTGACCTGTCTGATTATGTGTTTTAACCAATGCATCATTCACGTACAACTCAACGGTACGTTCATTTCCGTTGAACTTATTTAGGCATTCTACTGATAAACTATTGAGTCCACCTTGCAGCGTAGATGAAGTAATGCCGGTCACTTGCTTATGAAAGTAAACTCCTCTACCTTCAATATCGCCATTGATTCCTTTGCCATTCACATTCCAAATCCAGTCACTATTACCTTGGTAGGTTTCCGAACCCCACCCGTCCAATGTCATATTTGAGAAAGTTTCCGTGTATTGGGAAGGTGCATTGTTGCTATCTACGATCTCAAAATTCATGAGTTTTTCCGTTTCAAGCCCCCCATCGTCAATCACCAAAGCACGTAATTCATGGGAACCAAAATCCAGTCCATTTAAAATGGGTTCATTATGCCATAGAAAAGGTGCTTCGGTTTTGGTTCCTATAAGTACATCGTCCATGTAAAGCGACACTTGATCTAACCCAAAATCATCTTCTACCCCCAATTCCACCAAAAGGGTCTCATTTTGCTTGATCCTAGTCGGAAGCGGCTGTAAAAATTGAACTTTGGGGCTTTTATTTAGACCTAAAATAGCGGGTGGATTTGCCCCTGAAATGGCATATAGTGTATTTCCGACAGGTGCTTTATCATCTAAAACAGGGAAGTTATTGATGTGATCGTCAAGGTTTCTTCCAATTTTAATGGGTCCCGAATACACTTTATTAGGATCTGACCATGGAGTTTTAGAACCAAAATCATGGTTGAGTTGGAGGCAACGGTTATTAAATAAAAAGTTAGGGTTAGCTGAGACGGTATGTTGGATAGACCATGGCCCCATAATGGCAAAATAATTGGGAGAATTCGTATTAGTTTCCGGGAAAGGGCCTCCGGATTCAACCGGGGGCATATCTTCGGGCAGAGTAATGCGATTGGCTTCAATCAGATTATTGCCATCATCACCGGTATGGAAACTAACTTCCTGGTGAAAGTCATTATCATACACCACGTTATATTCTACGCCATCTCCCTGGAGTGAAATATGACGAAGGTGTGTCATCTCACAGCCGGTAATCAGGTTATCACCATCCTGAATAAAGAAATACCCTTGAGCACCACCTGCTTTTCGGTGAGCTCCCTTTACTTTTAGGTCACGGAAGGTGGTATGTGATGCATCACAGCGCATGGGGTCCCTGCCGCTGTTGTAGATATTGACTTTATCCAGCCAGCAATCCGTAGATCTTGTAAACTTGACCGAAATATTACCGTTGTTTGGCATTTCATCATTCTCCGGAATGCTATAGTTCCAATCGTATTTTGGCTCGCCCCAGCCGCCTTGAATAGTCAACCTGTAAATGCCGGACATCGAAACACCTTCCCGAAAGTGAAAGCCAAACCCATCTAAAAAGTTTATAGTACAAACGACCCCATCCCGGGTCTCACCAAGAATAGAAACATTGGACTTCATGGTGACTTCACTTTGAAGGTCGTATTCTCCATTTCTCAAAATAAGGAGCCCCATTTCTCCATCGTTCAAGGTTGTGCTTAGTTCCGTTAATGCTGCATTAATCTCTGCGCTGGTTCCCGGCTCAATAATTTTTGTATGACTGAATGAATTTAAGAAAGGGATACCGCCACGAACACCGGCATTGGCCCAACGTTCCATTTGAGGATATTTATTTAGGTTGGCAGTAATCTTTTCCTGATCAACGGTAATACCCGGGTCACCAATTTGTAATTGTGTGTAGCCAGGCAAATTGGTCAAAAAAGACACCGCTACCATTAAAAATACGAATAGATTCCACTTACCTCCGAACATCGATTTTATATCTGATTAGTATGTCAAATAATCGCTGGCTATTTTCTTTGTTACCCAGCTATCCTGTGTTTCTTGCAGAAGTTTAACCAAGTGTCCCTTAAGCTCATCTTCTTTCTTTTTACCTAATTCTTCAGGCTTTATCTTATTAAGTTGGAAGGGATCTTTTTCATTGTCGTAACAGAAAATATTATCAATTTTTCTTTTTTTCTCTTCGATAACGAAGGTGTACTTACCGGTATACACACCTCTGTATCGATATCCCATGATCAATGCGGCTTCCGGCCCTTTCTGTTTTGACCTATGATCGATCACTAGCTCTGAAAAGTTTGAACCTTGTACCTCATCCGGTATTTTATCCTCCAAACCAGCTAGTCCCAGCAAGGTGGGCATAACATCCGGTACGTTCACGATACGATCTTCTACCCGATGTTTCAAACGATCGCCCCATTTAATTAAAAAGGGAACGTTCAATGATTCCATTTCCGGTACATTCTTGCCCTCTTGTCCATGACTGCCTAACATTTCTCCATGATCGGATGAAAAAACGATGATTGTATTATCATCAAGTTCCAGTTCTTCCAACTTATCCAGTACTAAGCCTATGTAGTAGTCCACAGCGCTTACATTAGCGAAATAATAAGGAGCATAATGTCCGACCTCGGGATCCGCATTATCGTGGGTAAGCAAACGATCTAAATTGACTTTTCCATTCTCCGTATATTGATCAAAGTACTCCATTTTTGTACTTTTTTCGGTCCAGGGATTATGGGGTGGGTTCAAGGACCAAATCATGAAGAAGGGCTTGTCGGGGTCTCGTTGCTGGTGAGTTAACTCTAAATACTTGACAATAGCTTCTGATTCAATTTCCGCGTTGAACCTACCAGGCTTATACTGTTCGCCATCCTTTTTTCCTTCTATGAGCAAGGGATCATTGGAATACACCAACGGATCAAAATGATCATCCCTAAGTACTTGAAAGAGGTAATCAATGCCATGACGATCCGGCCCCGGAGGTACATATGTATCATACCCGTTAATGTAGTGGCCTCCCGGATGTTCTGTTGTTCCTTGATAGGTTCCTTTTTCGTCAAATACAGGGTCATTTTTTAACCAATGAATTTTCCCAAAGTAGGCTACTTCATAGTCATTTTCAGAAAAGACTTCAGTTACTCCTTTAATGTCACTGCGTAAAGAGGCTGCTCTATCTTTACGGCAGTTAGCCGCAACACCATTATTATTTGGGTACATCCCTGAAATTAACATAGCTCGGTAGGGACTACACAATGGAAAATTGCTCACTGCCTTGTTAAATACCACACTCTCTAAGGCCAACTTATCAAGAGCGGGAGTACTTACCGGGTCTCCTTTTCCCTGAAGATGCTCCTCATACCCGGGTTGAGACCAAATACCGAGGCTACTGTTTCTGTACTGATCAGGGAAAATGAAAATAACGTTGGGTGGTTTTTCATTTAATTCTTTCTCCTCAGCGTTATTTTTGAATGCGCTGGAGCATGCTATTACGCATAATCCACCTAACACTAATCCTGTAAAAAGAAGTCTTCTCATAAAATCACTCGATTTCTTACTTGTTAACTATTGTCTGACTTGTTAAACTCAATATATTTCTAAAGAAGGTTTACCAAATCCCTCCTTGCTATGAAATGAAACGAAGGAACCTTCCTTCGTTTCATTTTTAATGACTATGGCTACCATTCCATTTTTATTAAATCGCTCCGCCACCCATTGAGTAATGTCACAACTTCCAGTCTTGGTTGTTTCTGACAGTTCCATCAGTGCAATGGGTTCACCGTCAAGCTCAATATCCGACCAGGTGACTGATTTTTCCTTCCATTTTACATTGCTACCTCTGTAAATACCTATTTGGACGGATGAGGGATTATCTTTTCCATACGTACCCACAGTAAGCTTGAGTAAAGCTTTTTGGGGTACCTTTTTCAGCGAAGAAACATCGAAAAGCATGATACCGTGTCTTTGATAATCAGCCTTTTTGGCTGATCTGACCTCTATTCTACCCAGGTTAAAATTCTTATCCTGATGCTGTCCGCCTCTGACGTATGCATCTTGCACAGGCTGAAAAACCTGAACCGGCTTTTCCTGCGCGCTCGATTCGTTTTCCAAACCATACCCAAGGATAAGAAGTAAAAAAAGGAGTTTTTTCATACCTGTTCTTCTGGCTATTGCCACTCTGGTTTTTGGTCAAGCGACTGATTTACCGTAACCTCCACTAAAGGATATGGTAAAGAAAGATGAATGTTCGCATCAAAGTTATTCGGTCCTCTCAGGGCTGACTGATGATCCGCATTGCTAGGAACGAAATCCGGATGACCTTCTACAAAGGCTTTCACTTCCGCAAGCTTGTCACCCAGTAGTTCCCACCTGATCAGGTCGTGCCTTCTCACACCTTCAAAGCAGAGTTCTTTGGTACGTTCATCCACTAACTCATCGAAAAATAGAGCTTTATCTGCTGCCACCGTCGGTTTTTCAACCTCGATATTCTCAAGCCCGGCACGATTTCTCACTTCGTTAAGATATTGGATAGCCAAGGCTGACGGACCGTTATTCAGCTCATTGGAAGCTTCAGCATACATGAGTAATACATCTGAATAACGTAACACTGGAAAGTTAACGCTGGTGAAATTTCTATTGAGCTCGCTGGCGCTGTTCTCCAGGATCACAAAGTTTTCATCCGTACCTTCAATATCTATATCCGCATAATCTAACGGTTCCCATCGTTTATACTTGGCAGGACAAAAATCTCTAATGGCCATTTCATTGTCCACTCGTATAATATCGCCTGCGCCTGTTCGCTTGAAAGTAGCAATATTCCACAGGTAACGTTTGTCATTAATCTGATCATATAGCCCTGAAAGTATGGGGTATACCCCTGCTTGAGCAAATCCATTTGGATCACCTAATGTATTATTGGATCCAAAATTTATACCGTTCAA
This sequence comes from Bacteroidota bacterium, assembly GCA_039199635.1. Taxonomy (GTDB): domain Bacteria; phylum Bacteroidota; class Bacteroidia; order Cytophagales; family Cyclobacteriaceae; genus Fulvivirga. The sequence continues at coordinate 10,585 of JBCCSU010000036.1, forward strand.
GGCTCCAAGACGACCTACGGTAGTTCCGGTTAAACCTTGATCGCGAAGATTTTGAAAGGATATCTCAAACATCACTTCACGCATATTGTAAACCCCGCCAATAACATCGAGGAACACTTGTCTATAGCCGGTCGTATCGCTACTGGTGATCAAGCTATGGTACCCATCATTGATAACTGCTTCACAGTGGGTAATTACTTCCTGATAGCTCGGTTGTTTGAACGGAAAGCCAGACATTTTCAAATAAACTCTGGCTAATAGCCCATGAGCAGCAAGCTTATGCGCTCTTCCCTGTACGTAACCTGGGTCTACCGGATGCGGTAGATTCTCAGTGGCGAAAGTAAAGTCTTCCACTATCGCCTCATATACGTCTGCTAAAGGTGATGCCGGTACATTATTATCTTCTTGTGTCTTCGACGAAGTAAGCCTTAAGGGCACCTCATTCCAAAAGTTAGACAAGTTGAAATAACAAAGTGCTCTTAAGAAACGTGCCTCAGCCACTAACGCATTAAAAGCCTCATCTGTCTCGAAGCTAGACCTATCTATACTTTCGATAAAGAGGTTAGTCAGGTTGATGGCTTGGTACTGGGTGGTCCAGTAGTTAAAACTAAACTGTTCAGCGGGTGTATTTCTGAATAAGGATACTGCCCAGTTCTCATTAAATCTACGATTGTAAAAGTATTCATCAGTACCGGCACCGAGGATTAATTGCTCCCGACCGTACCCTCCATCGTCAGCGAGCACTCCATAAATACCGGCCAAGGCAATCTCAGCCTCTTGAGGTGAAGAGTAAAAACTCTCTGATTCCCAAACAGAATCAGGCGTTACTTCCAGATAGTCTTCACATCCTAATACCATCATTGACAGTAGGATGATAGCTATGTATAATCTATTGAATTTCATTTTTCTTAACTTATTCATCTTAGTCAATTAAAAGGTTACATTAATTCCACCTGTAATGGTTATACTTTGAGGATAAGCCGACCAATCGAGATTTGGTGCAAGTGCCCTGGAAATCCCGTTTCTTGGTGCTACAGACACTTCCGGGTCATAGCCGGAATAGTCGGTCCAGGTGATCAGGTTCTGCCCGGAGACAAATACGCGTAGTGATTTTACAAAGATGTTAGACAGGTACTTCTCAGGAATACGATAACCTAGAGAAACGGTCTTTAACCTTAAAAAAGAGGCATCTTCTACGTAAAAGTCGCTGATTCTAGTACCTACTATAGGACGACCGAAAGTACCCGCATAACTCAGCGAATGAATGTCTGTATCGGTATTACTTGGTGTCCATTGATCTTGCACAACTATTAGTCTGTTTTGTCGCGAACCCGATGGAGATTCTAGTTCTACCCGGTTTAGATTAAGTATTTCTGCTCCATAAGACCACTGGAAGAATACCTGTAGCTCAAAACCTTTATACTCGAAATTGTTAGTTAAACCTCCAATGAAGTCCGGGGTAGTATTGCCAATGATTCCCCTATCTTCCTCCGTGATGGTACCATCACCGTTTACATCTACGTACTTCACACTGCCCGGTCCGGGTGTACCACCGTTGTCCGGCACACCGTCTTTAAGTTCGTATCTGCCCAGATCATTATTCCAATTGAAATCGTCAAGCTGATACAAGCCGTTAAATTGTAATCCGTAAATCTGACCTACGGGCTGACCTACTTGAGTTATGTAAGAAAATTCGTTACCGAGATTTATTCGTTCAGGATTAGTAAAAATAGCCTCTTGCCCTTGATTTAGGTTGATAACTTTATTTCGGTTAAAGGCAATATTAAAATTAGTAGTCCATTTAAAGTTTTTTACATCTAGGTTAAATGATCTGAGTGTGATCTCTACACCACTATTCTCTACCTCTCCAATATTTTGCTGCACACGTTCAAAACCCGTACTGGACGCCATGTCTGCATTGAGTAAGAGATCTTTCGTTCGCTTTAAATAATAGTCTACCTCTCCTTGTATTCGGCCATCCAGGATTCCAAACTCAGCTCCAATGTTCAACTGTTCTGTGGTTTCCCAACGTAGGTCAGGCACACCTAAATTGTTGATGATGGCCCCTACCGCATAGTTTTCACCTTCACCCCAAACGTATCCCGATCCTGTATTGGACGCTAGCGTGGTAAAAGCATCAAAATCTCCAATTCGGTTATTACCGGTAATACCCCATCCTCCTCTTACTTTTAAATTGGAGAGAGCTCCAACAGAACTCATAAAAGGTTCATCGGATACGATCCAACCCAGGGAGAACGATGGAAAATAACCCCATCTATTCTCTTTTCTAAATTTAGAAGAACCATCAGCCCTGAAGTTCACCGTTACTAAATAACGATCATTAAAAGAGTAGTTAACTCGACCGAAATAAGAAAGTAAAGTATTTTCAGAACGTAAACTGGCAGGAATAGGAGATATCAAGCCAATGCTTAAGTTATCAATTCCGAATACATCAGTAGGCAGTTGAGTAGCACTCAATTGCGACTGCTCCACTGTTCTGGTTTGAGCTTCCATTCCAGCCATTAACCTCAAACGTTGATTTTTTCCGAGTTTAGGTGCATAATTCAATACGCCTGAACCGGATGCTACCTGTACACGAGCATTGGTAATGCTACCACTGATGCCATCGTTTCCGCGACTTCCCTGAAAGGTGTTTTCGCCAAAGAATAATGTATTTCTTCTATTTTCGGATTGGAAACTACCCACCGCATTGAAGGTAAGTCCGCGTAGTAGGTTAAAACGTCCGGTTAAAATTCCTCTAAACAATTCTCTTCGATCTCCTCGATCAGTATTATTAAGGTTATCCACCGGGTTAAAAAGAAACCTACCCGATTCCTCATCAGGATCGAATCCATCCAGTCCATCATCATTTAAAGGTTCCACAGGCCGAAAAACCAATGCATCGCGAATAATATTGCCGCTAAATCCATTTCCATCCACGGTTGATCCGGTTCTGTCAGATAAACTGTAAACTAAATTAGCATCAAGCTTCATCCAGTTGTTTACTTCATGTTTTACTCTCAGGTTATTTACCGATTTCTCAAACCCGGTATTCAGAACAATACCTTCTTGTTTCAGGTATTGGCCACTGTAATAGAATTGAGTGGAAGATCCACCTCCGCTGACTGAAACATTGTAATCCTCAAAGCGTGATTGTCTTAAGATCTCATCCTGCCAGTCCGTACCTTCTATTCCTCTATAGTTTTCAGGGTCTCCCCACACTCCGTAAAAATTACCTGTTTCACTACCAGGAGTGTAACCATCAAGTATCAGGGCCTGCTGTTCCAAAAAGGTAACATACTGTATGGGATCCATCACCTTAAGTCGACTTGGTGCATACTGTACGCCCACGTTAGCTCCGAAACTTACTTCAGTAGTTCCGTCTGATCGGCCACCTTTAGTGGTGATCAAAATCACTCCATTAGCGCCTCTGGAACCGTATATGGCCGTAGCAGAGGCATCTTTAAGTACATCAAAAGATTCTATATCATTGGTATTGAGCGATGCAGGATCGAAATCGACCAGCGGAACACCATCAATAACGTAGAGCGGTGAGTTATCACCAGTAATGGAGTTACCACCTCTAATGACGATCTCCGCTGCACCACCGGGTGTTCCGTCGGGTGAAGACACCTGGACACCGGCTATACGGCCAGCTAGGGCCTGATCAAAGTTAGAAGTAGGGGCCACTGCCAGCTCTTCCGGTTTAACACTTCCTACAGCGCCGGTAAGGTCACGTTTTCTTTCGGTACCGTAACCCACTACTACCACGGCCTCCAGGCTTTGGATATCTAATTCCAGCGCAATGTCAAACCGAGTTTGTCCATTCACCGGTACTTCCATAGCGGCGTAACCTACAAAGCTAATGGTTAATATAGCGTCACTAGGAACATCAACCAGTGTAAAGTTGCCATCTACATCGGAAACGGTACCGGTATTGGTACCTTTTATAATTATAGCTGCTCCGGGTAGTGTATCACCGGATTCAGCGTCAGTGACAACACCTGTTATTCTACTCTGACCAAATGCACTAATGGTAACTAAGCAGAAGAATAAAGTATATAAGATTGATTTTTTCATGTCGAGTATTATTGTTCGTAAGCAGTAATGTTGAAATCGGAAAGCCACCACTGGCCGGATCTACCCTCTCCATTAGTATGATCCAGCGGGCCTTCAAAATTGGTTCTTACTCTAAATGCTACCGTCACGTTCGTCATACCCACATAATCACTCATATTGAAAATGCTTCTAGTATATAGATTGTCCGAATTCTGCGAAGGGTCTTTTTCATTGTCTGGATCTAATCCTTGTTGATCTCCAGGATAGGGAAATCCATCAAATTCATTTCCTTCCGGAAATTCACCAGCCATCTCAATAGTGGATACTAACTGATCCGTTACCTCCGTCCAGGTAGCGGCATCAAAATCTCCTCTGTAATCGGTAGAAACATAGGTCTCGTAGAAGGTGGGCGCAGAACCATCGGTTTTATATTCTATAAACCTGTTCTTCGTGAAAAATTCTGCCTCCACATCAAAACCAAACTGGTAAGCACTCAAATCTTGCGCATTCAAGATAGTCCATGACTCATGTTCTACCTGGTTAGCTGCCGAAGGCTTCACTAAGTTCACTACTAATCTTTTCTGATTCACATTCTCGGCAGGTCTGTCACTTCCTACTTTGGCATCTGCATTTGCACGGTTATAAACTATTCCAGGGTCACCCTCCAGAACCGTGTGAATACGAAAACCGAACTGTGTATTCTCAAATTCAAATGTGGGATAGAACACATTCACAGTTAATTTTGGTACATCAAAAGGGTTATTAGAGATGTAAATAGTAATGGGATTAAACGATACTACTTCTCCTGAAATATTACTAACCACATTGACCGTAGGTGATACTATTTCCGGTTCTTCCGTAGGAGTATAACCGCTATTCAAAGTAATCGCCCCGGAGGTAGCGTCTATTGTAAATTTATCGGTATTGTCTCCGAGCTCAAATCGAAAATCGGGGTTTGCTCCAATAACCATGGGCTCTGTGGTAGTAGTAGCACCACCGGAAGTGAGTAGGTTTTGTCCTCCGGGAATATATACCAACCCTGAAGCTAACTGTGGTCCAAGATATAATTCAAATACCCGTTCAAACGTGGTGGAGAAGGACTGATCGTCAAAAACCGTAGTCATTTTGATATCAAAGAAATAACTACCTTCAGCGAGGGAATTCCCCCCCTCTATTTGGATACGTCCAATATTACTGACGTCAACTACGGGAAATCTCGTTACGGTATCTCCTTCATCATTTATGAAGCCGTCTTCCGGATCTACGTTTACCGTATCAGAAGTAGCATTTAGAACAGAAAAGAAATCCTCTATAACGGTATCACTTAACGGATTTCCGGCTTCATCATTGACCGCTACAATTTCGAATGTGGGAATTGCACCAAACGAATTATACGTTGGTGGAGCGGAAATCAGAAAACCAAATTCCCGAGCTTGAACCACTGAGGAATATTGTAAGTCTGATGGGGCCTGTGGGGTACTCGAGATACCTCCATCTTCAAAAGCATCTTCCACGCAACCCAGCATGAGGATTGACGAAGCAAGCGCTATAAACAGTAGGTTTTTCATCATAGTTAAATTTATTAGTTATCAGGTTAATTTTGGGTTGAACGATTAGGGTTAACTGCTAGTAGATCCGGATCTCGTTCGGCAGAGCTTCGCACCAGAGCCTCCAGATAGTAATAATCAGCGTAAATTAAAGGTTCATCTATTTCAGCTCCGTGAGGAATACTTCCCACAGAGTGCTTGAGTACAAACTTGGTTTCGCTTTCCATAGGAACTAAATACCTATCAGAGGATAGGTTATCTACTAACTTATTAGCGAAATCTTTATACTGATCTTCCGTGTAGCGATTTAACTCGATCAGTGCCGATGCGGTAATAGCCGCCGCAGATACATCTCTTGGTTCATCCGGAATCTTTGGCGCGTTATAGTCCCAATAGGGAATACCATCTTCAGGCAAGTTTGGATTAGTGATAATAAAGTCGGCTATCTTGCGCGCCTGGTCCAGGTACTTTTGATCTTTGGTATAACGGTAACAAACGGTGTAACCGTATAATCCCCAGGCCTGTCCCCTAGCCCAAGCACTTTCATGATCGTATCCCTGGGCGGTATTTCTTTTTCTTACTTCACCATTGTCAGGATCATAATCGATAACATGATAGGAACTGTTGTCTTCTCTAAAATGATGTTGAAGTGTGACATCTGCGTGTGATATAGCTGTTTCCCGATACTTAGGGTCTCCGGTTAGTTCAGTTAATTCAAAGAGTAACTCGAGGTTCATCATGTTATCTATAATGACTGGAAACTTCCAATCTCTGGTAGACTGCCAACCTTTATCTACATCCCAGCTTTGAATACATCCTACCTTAGGATTAAATCGCTGCAATAAGCTATTACCTGCATTTATCAGCACCTCCTTATAATCATCGTCTCCGGTTAACCGCAGAGCATTTCCAAATGAACAGTAAAAGACAAAACCTAAATCATGCGATCTTGTGTTGTTCTTAAACGGTTGAATACCTTGCTGAAATTGCATAGCAGCCTCTTTCCATTTTTCGTCACCCGTAGTTTCATATAGGTACCAACAAGTACCCGGGAAAAAACCAATGGTCCAGTCAAACACAGGCTCTCCTGAATCATTGTATTTAGTAGCCCAAACCATTTCACCGTTTTCTTCGGTTCTCGGAATTTTATTCTCTTGTAATGCTAAACTTAGCAGTTCAGTGGACTTTTTCTCAAAAGCAATGATCCTATCTGTTGAATCGTTTAAAGTGGATATGGGTTGATCTATGTTATTGGTCTTCTTTGCTTGCTCACATCCGAAACCGAAAAGGACGACCATTAAACCCAGTGCTTTTTTCATTGGTATATCTGTTTATTTTAATGTTTATCTCAGTGACTTGTATGAGTTGAAGTTGTATCGTTCAAAAATTTTGCAACGTCAACTGAAGATTTAACTCGTGCAAGATAGAATCATTTGTGGCCAGTTAATTTCAATATCATTCTCAAATCCATACTTATCGTACTCTTTTGATAAAGCTATATCATCGATTTTCAAACGATTTCGGTCAGTGTATGGTGTACGATTTGAACTGGATCGTGAACGATATGAACAACCGTTGTAAAGCATTTGAGCGATATTTAATCACCCATTTAAGCCTGTTAGAATGGTGCTAAATGGATATTTTGTACCTACATTAGACACACTGTCATGGTGAATCCAAAAATACTTTTAACGTTAATTTCGCTACAATTACAAATCATTTCCGCTTACGCTCAAGGTATACAATTTGAACGGATTGGCCTTGAGGACGGATTGAGTCAAATCTCCGTAATGGCGATTACACAAGACAAATATGGAGCAATTTGGCTGGGCACCAGAAATGGACTTAATCGATACGATGGCAAGCAGATCACTACCTTTAAATCTGCGCCTTTTGGCAATAGTCTGATCGAAAATCAAATTCAGAAGTTAGATTCCCAAGACTCGTTGATCTGGATTAGTACCCCTAACTCCATTAGCACTTTTAACTTGAAAAATGAGACGTTCAAAAGTTTTCCTTTACCCGGAATAACAACATTTCACGTAGGATTGGAAAAGATATGGGTAGCTACTAAAACGTCATTATACGTTCTCGATACGGAGGCCGGCGAGTTCAACCCTCAACAAACGGGCCTGCGCTCCGGTGAATTTATTAGATCCATGATAGTTTCTAACTCAGGAGAACTTTACCTGGGAACTAATATGGGCGTCTGGAAAGGAGAGGCTGATAATACTACTCTGATAACGCAAGAAAACTACCAGACCATGAGTCTTTTCATTGACTCAAAAGAAAATATGTGGGTTGGTACTAACTATAACGGCCTATTAAAATTTAGAAATGATCAATTAATTAAGAACTACAGAGAGGAAAGCGACATAAGCAACGACTTTGTAAGATATGTAGAAGAAGATGAGGAGGGTAAAATATGGGTAGGTACGTATCGCGGCCTGGATGCCATCTGGCCGGATGGAAGCATTACTCATTACGAAAACGATAAGAGCATATCTACGAGTATCTCTCACAATTCGATCTGGTCACTATTTAAAGATAAGGACGGAGCTATCTGGGCCGGTACGTACTACGGCGGAGCCAACGTTTTTCACCCGACTGAAAACAAATTTACCTACTATCCTGAGAATACCCGGGGAAATAGCAGTGTGAATTTTAGAGTAGTTGGCCAGGTAATAGAAGATGAAAACGAAAACTTATATATCTGTACTGATGGAGGAGGGTTGAACTTTTATGATCGGAAAAATGGAACATTCTCTTATTACCAATCAAATTCAAATCTAAATAGCATTTCCGGAAATAATGTCAAAAGTTTGTTTTGGCATGGTGATTCTGTGTTATGGGTGGGCACACACCGGGGAGGATTGAATGCATTTAATGTCCGTTCAGGAGAATTCAAAAATTACAGTATTGACGAGCAAAAAATAGATTTTGCCACGGAGATCTACTACATCACTGGGATTCAGGAAAACTTATTGATAGCTACCGGCCGTGGATGTCTGCTATTTGATACTAAAACAAAGGAATTCAGTTCTTTTCTCAAGACCGAGCACAAGAATCTGATCTCCTCCCCTGTGATATCAATACTCAATGTGGATAATAATGAATTCTGGATAGGAACAGAAAAAACAGGCTTATTCAAATATCTGAAAGACACAGGGGTTCTTGAGGGCTATTACGATGATTTTGAGAATAGGCATGACACTCCGGGTGATCACATTTACACCATTTTTCAAGATAAACAGCAAAAGATTTGGATCGGATCTTCTAATGGACTGGCCTTATACTTACCTGAGACTAATGAATTTAAAATATATACCGCTAATGAAGGATTGCCCGGAAACATTGTCTATGGGATTGTAGAATCACGCTTCAGTGGATTAGTAGTAGAAACAGATAAAGGAATTAGTTTCTTTAATGAGGAAAAAAATCGATTCAACAGCATCTCCTATAACAATGGATTGATGCTACGTGAACTCAGCCCCAACGGACTATTTTTAGCGGAAGACGGTACCTTTTTCGTCAGTGGAATTGAGGGAATGGTTTCCTTCCACGAGTTAGATTACCTCAACTTAAAGCCAAAATCCAATCCGACCATTACCGGACTATCCATCAATAACGAGACGGTATCACCCTGGAGTCATCCGGATATCTTATCAAGTTCAATCATGGAAACCAGCGCTATTGAACTCAGTCGTAAACACTCATCCATAGCCATATCTATTTCTGACATGCTCTTTACCAAATCGAACCGGCAAGCTCTAGAATATCAGTTAGAAGGTTTTGACGAGCAGTGGATCTCTGCTACAGATCAAAATAAAATTACATATACTAATCTGGATGACGGTAATTATACTTTCCGGTTTAGAGCAAGTAACGCTCCTGATCATATTCGTGAGTTAAAAATAATTATTCGTCCCCCCTTCTATCTATCACCCTGGGCTATTGCAGTTTATGTATTCATTGGACTTATAATCGTTGTGCTCATCAACTACCAATACATTAAACAAAGCAAACTAACATATAGTCTCGCCAATGAAAAGAAATTGCACCAGAGGGATGAAGAGCTGAATCAGAAGAAAATTAACTTTTTCACCAATATTTCTCACGAATTCAGAACCCCTCTCACCATTATGGCCGGCCAGATCGATATCCTACTTGAAAATGGCAACCTGGGGCATTTTACGTACCGTAAACTTTTGAATATCCAAAAAAACACGTTACGCTTAAAAAGTCTTATTTCAGAACTTCTTAACTTTCGAAAATTAGAACAGGGAAATCTGGATCTAAAAGTAGAAGAGCACGATTTCATCACGTTTATTAAAGAGGTACACAGCAGTTTTGAAGAGTTAGCCTCCCACAGTCAAATTGACTATTCCATCAATACGGATTTTGAACAATACTCGCTGTTCTTTGATCATAACCAACTAGAGAAAGTCTTTTATAACTTACTGGCTAATGCCTTTAAATTCACTCCTGAAGGCGGTCAAATCATTATCAATATCACTGAAATTAACAATCAGTTACATATTTCGGTGATCAATTCCGGTTCCACCATTCCAAAAGATGAGATGGATCGGGTATTTGATCGCTTTTACCAACTGGATAATATCACCAATGCCAAGTCTCGGGGTACAGGAATAGGTTTAGCGTTGGCAAAAGGCGTGGTAAACGCCCACGGAGGAAAAATAGCGGTAAACAGTTCGTCTCAGGACAACCTAACTACCTTTACCGTATCACTCAAAAAAGGTAAAGCACATTTTAAGCCAGAAGAATTTCACAGCTCTCCCGCTAAGAAAATCACCGTTGATACGCCTTTGAAAAGTGTGAAATTAAATGAGTTCCCCGAACGTTCAGAAACGATACTGATCGTGGAGGATAATCTTGACGTTATGAATTTTTTAACCGAATTGATCGGTCCACTTTTTAAAGTAAAACAGGCGACTAATGGGTTAGAAGCCATAGAACAGGTTAAAGAAGATCCTCCCGGTTTGATATTAAGCGATGTTTTAATGCCAAAGATGAGTGGTACGGAAATGTGTGCTAAGCTAAAGGGCGATGTTCTAACATCACATATACCCATCATACTATTGACGGCCAGAGGCTCGGATGAGCATCGAATTGAAGGGCTGGAAACAGGCGCAGATGATTATGTTTCTAAACCTTTCAATTCCAAGGTATTAATAGCCAGAATCAATAATATTCTGGACAACCGGAAGGCCCTTCAGAACAAGTATGGTGAAAGCCCAATCCGATTTGCCCGGAACCTTGCAAAACGTAAGATTGATAAAGAGTTCTTAGACAAAGCCCACGATCTGATCATAAAGAACATGGAAAATACGTCTTATGGCGTTGAACCCTTTGCTCGGGATATGTCTTTAGGCAGAACCAACCTATTTAGAAAGATCAAAGGTATTACCGGTCAAACACCTAATGAGTTTATAACCAACATAAGGCTCACAAAGGCATCTCAAATGATCTCTACCCATCCGGAAATCTCAATATCCACTGTAGCCTATTCCTGTGGATTTAGTAACCCAAGCTACTTTAGCCGAGCTTTTAAAAAGAAGTATGATATATCTCCGGTGGACTACAGGGTAAAATCACAATTCGAAACTACGTGAAAATTCAATTATTACTTAAAATTTTAAATCGTAAAGAGCTGATTTTCAATGCTAATAAAGAAAAAATATTACGTTGAATATTGTCTCTAAATGATTATTTCTCAAAGGACACGATATGGGAAGTGTCTACTCCAAATTTTCTGATATAATCCCGAGCAGACCAACCTCTCTCTTGATCCGGAATTCTAGTAATAAAAGCAGTAGGCAGGCCGAGATCTGCCAGAGCGATAGACACATTACACTCTCCACCGGTAAGAATGGCATCAAAGGAAGTGGCCTGTGTTAACCTTAGTTGACTAGGAGGCGATAGACACAACATTACCTGCTCCTAAGGTCACGACCTTTTTACCTTCGAACTTCCTGAACTTACTCTTTCATAAAGCGAATGGCCTTAGGCACCTGACTCTCAATAATCAAATAGTACACTCCTTTCGGTAGAGACCGAACATCAATAGCATTTAAATTCCCTTCACGGATGATATCTAAAGCATGCACCTTTCCTCCACTGTCGATAATTCTAACTTCCTGTTCTTGCGATTCTAAATACAATATCGTATTAACTGGGTTTGGAAAGACTAACGGAATGTCAAGGCCGGTATGCGCCAGCGAAAGAATCTGATAGACAGATACCACAATCTTAGCAGAGATCTCTGTGTTTAAATCGGTTACCACTACATCGGTGGTACCCGGTGCCAGCGCTTGAATCTTACCGTTCGTCACGGAGGCCACTTGCGGGTTAGTAGAATCCCAATGCAAATTCAAATTGGTTATTTCCGTAGGAACAGGCTCAGCGGTTAGTAACAAAACGGAATCTATCGCCATAAAGGCACTATCGTAAGTTAATACCAGCGATTCCAGCTCAGGTGTGATTTCCACCTGCTCGGCTTCACCGATCAACTCAAAGGCATCCATATTCCATTGCCAATCGTTTGAACCGGACGCAAACAACCTAATCACTTGTTGGCCTTTTTCCAGATAGAATGAGTTGGTACCATTCAGGCGATAATAACTATCCCATTGACCATTATTAAACACATCCTGTTGATTAAGTACTTTCTCCCCACTTCGTATCTGTACCTGCGCACCATCAGTCGGTGTGCTTATTCTATAATTCACATAATACTGACCGGAAAAAGGAACGTTCACTTCATAATCAGCCCAGTCATTTCTATTGACAAAATTAATACCAAGGCCATTCCTGTTTACTCCTAAAGGACCGCCATAACTCAAACCATCCAAGTTATTAGTACTTGAAAATTGTTCAGCCTGAACGGTCATTTGAGCCATTAAAATATCGTTTGCTGTTACTTTTACGATTACCGAATCCGAGTAATTACCATTTATGGCTTGTGCTTTTAATTTAACGCACCCTATTTGATTCGCTACAAATAGTCCGGATGCGTCCACTGAAACAATATCTTCATCAGCGCTCGTCCAGGTTACTCCGGTTTGTGTAGCATCGTAAGGTTCATAAATTGGAGTGAGCGTTCTCTGATTCGAAACATTCATATATATCGTATCTTGTACAATAAACATATCGGATATACGCCCATCTTTCTTGGTAAACCGCTGAATGTGCATCCAACCATTGGGGCCACTGTCCCATCGTAATACATGACTTAAACCCCAGTCTACACCACCGTGAGGTGTGTTTTTCTGCTCATTAGGCCTATAGAGTCCGGCAGCCTCCGGGATATTATTTACAGTTCCCTGGATTTCGAAATTTATCCCATCACTACTGTACTGAATGGTGTTGGCTTCAGGTCCATCCTGATGTTGTAAAATGGCTAAACCATCGTTATACTCCCATATGATAAGTTCATGCCCTGTATTGGTTATAGGATTGAATTCGGATTTTGTAAATGGACCCGTGGGGTCATCAGCGATAGCTACACCCCATTTAACTTGCTTACCTAATCCGCATACAGGGTTACACCAGGTTCTGCACCCTGCTTCTCCCATACAGTTACACTCACCTTTATAATACAAATAAAACTTATCGTTAAAATGAACCAAGGTAGGATCATGAACAGCGTTGTTATCAAACCAAAGATCGTCTGTGTAGGTAGGACGAAGAACAGGATCTTCTAATTTGGTCCAAGGTCCATCAGGCGAATCTGCATACGCCATTCCTATAAAATTGCGATTATATACCCCATCCTGATCGGCTGCGGCTTGATATACCAAGTAATATTTATTGTTATGTACAAATATCTCAGTAGTAAAAACAGATCGGTGATCAAAGGAACCTTCCGGGCCTCTGGTTACTGCTGCTCCTTGCTCGGTCCATGTTTCCCCGTCTGTGGAAGTAGCAAAATACAGATCATTTAGATCCCATGGGGCAGTTTTATCCGTATTATCCGTAAGACTGTATGAATACCAAACGTAGTAAGTCCCATCCACCTGGATCACGGCACTCGGATCTCTTCGTGTATAAAATGGATCTGGTGCCAGGTCACCTTTTAAGTTCTCTGTTTCAAACGCGATGTTCCATTCAGGGTCTGCAGGATTGTCCACTGAGCAGTCAGCATTGCTGATATAACCTTCTTCACGTAGTGTAGCCGCACTTTTTTTACGCTCACGAAGGATAACTTGAATATCATTGGCGGGCAGTACATGATATAGTTCTTCAAACATGTAGCCAGTAAATACAAATCGGAGTGTCTTTTCATTGCCATTAGCACTCATCAGTGAGAACCTGCCTTGCTCATCAGTTACCGCAGTTAAATTATCTTCAACCAATATTACCTCAACACCAGATAATGGATTCATGCTTTCCGAATCCAATACTACTCCCTCGAAACTCTGACCTAATACGACTTGACCCCAAAAGAGGGTAAGCGGAAACACGAGTGATTTTATGACATTCTGCATTTTGTGAATATATAGTAGGTCATAAAATTTACGGTCTTCGGGAACTGAACATAAACCGTACTACCCGCTATTTCTTATCAAATAGGTTAAGATCAGCATAATTAGCTCTCTGAGCTGTTGAAAAACGGTTAAATTTAATAGACTGTCTTTCATTAACTATGATGTTCAGTTAATTGCTAGTAACTAGGCTTGGGCTACAACTATTGTTCGCCTTATTTAGCCATATCCCGAACTACTTATGCGTCTTTATTTAAGAATCATATTTTTACACTTAACC
>JBCCSU010000037.1:0-24469 GCA_039199635.1 Bacteroidota bacterium
ATAATTTTAAGCCTCGTTGATAATTCATCTTATCAATTGTACACTACTCCTCTTTGCCTGGCTATATCTTTTTATTTTGCCGCAAAAAAAAGTGGCGAGCGCATTGCAAAGAGTAAAATAAGTCTAATAGTATCACATTTACTTCTGGCGGTGGTTAATGAAGAGGTCACCCAGCAAACGTTAGACAATTTTCAGGGGAATAATTTTGAAGACGGCTTACAATATTATGCGGCCGTAGCGGCAGATTGTGATCTTATCGTTACGGAAAATGGTCAAGATTTCTATTTTAGTAAAATGCCGGTGTACAGTTGTGAGGAACTTCTGAAAACTCATTATAAATAATGTATCAAAGGATTTTATTTCTGTTAGTCCTAATCGCTGCCTGTGATACCTCAGAAACCAAAAGCAAAGTGTCAAAAAAGGGCGCTAAAGAGGGCTTAGTGAAACAGTATTACCCTGGTGGTAACATCAAGTCCGAAATAACATATAAAGATGGTCAGCGGCATGGACTTGCCAAACGCTATTATAAGAGCGGTAAGCTTCACCAGGAAATCAATTATTTCAATAATATAAAAGATGGAGAAGCGAAAACATACTATCAAAGTGGTAAACTGTATCAGCTGACTCCTTATGAAAACGGTTACATTCAAGGTTACCGATTAAAATACCGTGAAGATGGCCGGCTAATGGCGGAAGTACCTTATCACTTTGGAGAACCTTGCCAGGGCATGATAGAATACTTGTTAAACGGTAAAAGAAAGAGGCAATACCCGAGTATTGAAGTGCTTAATAAAGACCAATTACAGAAAAAGAATAAGTATACGTTACAATTTACCATGTCTGAAAAAATGCAAAAAGTGCAGTTTTACGAGGGTACATTAGATGAAAACGGCTGCATGTTGAATGAATTGGAAAACTTCTATTCGCCACGACCAGGTTTAGCTGAAATCTCATTTGAACTACCACCAGGATCAGCCATTAATCGAGTGTTTAATGTTATCGCAAAGGGCAAAACGGTGTTAGGGAACCCCTACATTACGCAACGAACATTAAAGTTAATGATTGAAAACCCTGGCAGATAAATTATATGATAAAATCCGATTTGATTTAGAATTCTAAAAACAAAACTATTTTATTACGCTCAACTCTACTTCCACCACACCATCATGGATCATATCGAGTTGTTGTGCGGCGGCTTTTGATAGGTCGATAACTCTACCCTTGATGAACGGACCTCGATCATTGATCTTTACTTTCACCGAAAGACCGTTTCTTAAATTAGTCACTTCTACGTAGGTTCCGAAGGGGAGTCTTCTATGTGCGGCAGTCAGTTGACCTGGGGCATACTCTTCTCCACTTGCCGTTTTATGCCCCTTGAATTTATCAGCATAATAAGAGGCCTTTCCTTTTTCATATACATCCCGAGCATGGCACAAACTAAAGAATACTGCTAACAGCGCTAACACCACAATTTTTTGCATAGATCAAATTTAATTTAGCCCAAATGAAAACCTTCTTATTTAACGTCAAATAGTTTTAGATAATACGTTTTTTATATGCAGCCTTATATTTAACTTTGCTCGGCAAATGACAGAAACGCTTATTTGCCATGTCCCTAGATATTTCCAAATTTCTTTACGAGGCACTCACCTACGATGACGTGCTCTTGATACCCGATTACTCTGAAATTCTTCCGAGAGATACCGACACTTCAAGTCAACTCACCCGAAACATCCGACTCAATATACCACTTGTATCAGCAGCTATGGATACTGTGACTGAAGCTGATTTAGCCATAGCCATTGCTCTAGAAGGCGGCCTTGGTTTCATACATAAAAATATGACCAAAGAGCAGCAAGCTAAACAAGTTCGGAAAGTAAAAAGAAGTCAAAGTGGAATGATCTTGGATCCCATTACCCTGCATGTTGATTCCAATGTTCAAGATGCTGAAAACATTATGCGAGAGCATAAAATAGGCGGTATACCGGTGGTTAATGAGTCCAATAAGCTGATCGGGATCATCACCAACCGCGATTTGAGATTTCAGAAGAATATGTCTACACCCATCAAGGAAGTAATGACCACTGAAAATCTGGTTACCGCCCAGGAGGATGTAGACCTGGAAAAAGCTGAAGATATACTTCAGGAGTTCAAAATCGAAAAACTGCCTATCGTTAATAACGATGGTACCCTTTTAGGATTAATTACCTATAAGGATATTTTGAAAAAACGTAATAAACCCAATGCCTGTAAAGACGATTATGGTCGATTGAGGGTAGGTGCTGCCGTTGGGGTGACACCGGATATTTTAGAACGAATTGAGCTTTTGAAAAAGGCCGGTGTAGATGTAATAAGTGTGGATACGGCCCACGGACACTCCAAAGGTGTAATGGACGCTTGTAAGCAGGTAAAATCAAAATATCCGGAACTTGATGTTATCGTTGGAAATATCGCTACGGCGGATGCGGCCAAGGCACTTGTGTCAGCAGGTGCCGACGCTATTAAAGTGGGTGTAGGACCCGGTAGTATTTGTACCACTCGAATTATAGCTGGTGTAGGTGTCCCCCAACTCTCCGCTGTTTACGAATCCGCTAAGGCGATTAAAGGTTCCGGTGTTCCCGTGATTGCCGATGGTGGAATTCGCTTTTCAGGTGATGTAGTGAAAGCTATGGTGGCTGGCGCAAGTAGCGTTATGATAGGATCGCTGCTAGCCGGTACAGAAGAAGCTCCTGGAGAGGTTATTATTTATGAAGGGAGGAAGTTTAAATCGTACAGAGGAATGGGTTCTCTTGAAGCGATGGAAGACGGTTCTAAAGATCGTTATTTTCAGGATGCTGAAGATGATATAAAGAAGCTGGTGCCTGAAGGAATTGTAGGTAGGGTAAACTATAAGGGCCTGGTTTCTGAAGTGCTTTATCAACTGGTGGGCGGCCTAAAAGCCGGTATGGGCTACTGTGGTGCTTCAGATATCCAAAAGCTACAAGAAGCAAAGTTTATTAAAATATCTTCAGCAGGCGTTCAGGAAAGTCACCCACATGATGTTTTCATCACTCGGGAGGCTCCAAATTACAGTAGGTAACCTAATTTACCGCTTATCTTTTTTGCCCGATATATTGGTTTTGAATCTTTATATTTACCACTGGACGTTAGTTAATTGAGTAGCAAGGCAATTATACGATTTAGTGCGCTGGTGGCGGCGGGTTCATGGATAGGAATGCTTCTCACTGCCTTATCCATCTTATTCAGTAAAAATAGCGGGCTGGATCAGAGTATTGGAGATGAAGTGCCTCCCATACTCATGAGCCTTTTCATCTTTGCACTTTTCACCTTTTACAAGTTTAGAATAGAGCGTGCCGAAAGCATCAATTTTGTTGACTTACTCTGGAAGGTTTTTGTCACCGGTTTAATAGCAACTATTGTTTCGCTTTTCTTTCAGCTGATCATGAATATGCTGGGTAACACCAAGCTGGCTGAGAATGTAGTCTTTCTAAACTTCATCTACCTCTCAAATTTCGGACTGGTAGCGGCCTTTTTGATCTCTACTTTCATTGTCTGGAAACGGCTAATTCTTTATCAGAAATCGCGGTTTCTATTAACAGCATGGAAAGTTTTTGAATACGCGTTGCTGTTAGGCTTAGTCATGAATGCGTTACCCGTTACCGTAGTTGAAAATTTCGAAGACGTTTACTCCGTGATTTTGGTCTTGATGGGTCTGGTACTCAGCGTTAATATGAAATGGGTAGCTTATTTGAACTTTAAGCAGAAATGGAAAAGTATCCTGCTCATTGCCCTGGCTATGTTTTATCTGGGATATTTCTCATTCACCTTAGTAGGAGCCTCATCGGATATTGCTGATAAAACAGAATACTTTTTAGATATAAGAGAGAACATCTTTATAATAGCCTTGATCTCCTTTATATTTATTTATGCGCTTTTTTCTCTGCTGGTGCTGTTATTTAACCTTCCCACCTCATCAGTTTTTGAGCAAAAATTAGAGGAAGTTGTGAGCTTCCAAAAGCTTAGTCAATCTATCCAAACTGAACAGAATGAAGAGCGAGTTTATGAAATTTTAATAGAGAGTTCAGTAAATACGGTCTTTGCAGATGCTGCCTGGATAGAATTAGATAATGAAAAAGACGGGCATAAATACTATACCCATAAGATTGATGTGGAGGGGATCATTAGGATTAAAAACCATCTGAAGGCAAATAAGATCAAAGGAATCTTAGATCAGGGAAGTGATAAAACAAAAAACTTGAATAAATACCTAGCTACGCTGAAAGGATCACCTTACCGTTCAATGATTGCTTTTCCTATTAAAGTTAAAGGGGAACAAGAAGCGATTATCGTACTACTTAAGGACGTTAGCGAAGGCTTTAATCGGGAGAATTCAAAGATTATCGGTACTTTTTCAAATCAAGCCGGCATTTCTATTGAAAATTTCAGGTTACTCACAGAGGCACTTCAAAACGAACGTTATAAAGAAGAGCTAAAAATTGCCAAAAATGTACAGAGCAGCTTACTGCCTGATGAAGTAGTGCAAGATGATGATTACACCGCGGCGGCATTTTCAGAAGCTGCTGATGAGGTAGGCGGTGATTATTATGACACTTATCGCATTAACGATCATAAAGTAGCAATGATCATTAGTGATGTTTCAGGAAAGGGTACTTCCGCTGCTTTTCATATGTCACAAATGAAAGGTGTATTTTATAGTTTGACCCAGCATGATATTTCTCCGAAGGAATTTTTGGATAGCGCGAATAATGCCTTAAGTCGATGCTTAGACAAAGCTTCATTTATAACTACTTCCTATTTTGTTTTTGATAGTAGTAAAAAACAAGTTGAGTTCTCAAGGGCCGGACATTGCCCCACGCTATATTACAGCAAAGCAGAGGGCAAGGCTACCTACTTTCAGAATAAAGGCCTGGGTCTTGGCATTTTAAGGAATGAGGGCTTCAAAAACTATATTCAGATCGATACTTTCTTTTACTCACCGGGAGATATTTTGGTGTTGTATACGGATGGTATCACAGAAGCTAGTAACGTAAAAGGTGAAGAATACGGCTATGAACGCCTGAAAGAGACCATTGAGAAACATAGTGCAGCACCTGTAGAGGAAATAAAAAAAGAAATAATAAGCGAACTCTATGCCTTCACCGGCACGGAGGCTATAGATGATGACTACACAGTGCTTATTGTGAAGTTTAATTGAATCATGTTTGAACATAAATTTTAGTAATACGTAAAAGGATTATGGTTGACGTAAAGAGAATTCAAGAAGGAAATTATGAGCTTCTTACCGTGGTTGGGGATGTGGATGCCAGTTCATCTATTGAGTTAGATACGGCTATTGAAGAGGCTATTGAGAGCGGAGGTAAAAAATTTTTAATTGATTGCTCCAGTCTTGATTATATATCTTCAGCGGGTTTAGGTGTATTCATGTCATACATTGAAGAATTCCGTAAACGTGACATTACGATGATCATATATGGACTAAATGAAAAAGTAGCAAACGTTTTTGAAATTCTAGGGTTAGATCAATTATTAACCATAAAACAAACTAAGGAAGAGGCGAAGGCAGCATTAGGCTAGAATGAAATACTCGTACAAGGTTCCATGTACAAAAGAGAAACTTCGAGATATTCGGAGTTTTGTTAAGGAAGTGCTCGATAAACATGGCATTTCAGAAGTAGACGTAAGTACTTTAGTACTGGCAATAGATGAAGTATGTGCTAACGTTATCATACATGGTCACTCTTGCAACCCAAAAGATTCAATAGAACTAGAAATTAAAATTGATAAGTCCCAAACGTTAGAGTTTGATATCATAGATACCGTAGAGCTCTTCGATATTGCTGCTTATCAGGAACCGCAAATTGAGGATGTGGTAAAGCAACAAAAAAAGGGCGGCATAGGCCTGATCCTTGTAAAGAGAATAATGGATGATATTGAAATAATACGTCTTCCTAAGAAGAATATTTGTCGCCTCACCAAGAAGATACAGCTTACCTGACTTTTACGAGCTATCTGACATTTTATGCCGTGAAATGGTTAAAATTGCACTGCTTTTAGATGAGTCGAGTATATGAAATTCTATAATCTATTAATTCTATTCATTCTGGTTGGGTGCTCCAAACAGGGAGTAATGAATACTACTAACCCTGTTGATGATTCCCAGCAAATATTGTTCACGGTAGGTGATACTCCGGTAACTACTGAAGAATTTATCTACGTTTATAAAAAGAATAATGTTAATAATGATAGTGCCTTTACCAGAGCAGACGTGGCGGACTATCTTGACTTGTACATAAAGTTCAAACTAAAAATTGAAGAGGCCATTAACCGTGGTATGGATACTACCAAGGGTTTTTACGATGAGTTTAACACTTATCAAGAGCAATTAAAAAAGCCATATCTTACCGAAACTAAGGTGACAGATAGTCTGATCCAGGAGGCTTACAGTAGAATGAAGAAAGAGATCAATGCTTCTCACATACTTATCAAGGTGCCTGAAAATGCCGATCCCAAAGATACACTTGCTGCTTACCAAAAAGCGACCCAAATTAGAGAGAAAGCATTAGCCGGAGAGAGATTCGAAGATTTGGCTAAAGAATATTCTGAAGATCCATCGGCCAAAACTAATGGTGGCAACCTGGGCTATTTCACTTCTTTTCAGATGGTATATCCATTTGAGTCAGCGGCTTATAAAACAGCGAAAGGTGAGGTGTCTGATCTGGTACGCACTAGATTTGGTTATCATATTATCAAAGTACTTGATGTCAGGGAGGCTCAAGGTACCGTGGAAGTCTCTCACATTATGGTCCGTATGAAACCTACGAGCGAAGACAGTACGGCGGCAAAAAACAAAATTTTTGAAATACATGAGCAAGCCACAGGCGGTGTGCCTTGGAATGAATTAGCCTCACAATTTTCCGATGACATTAATACGAAGGCTAAGGGTGGTAGACTAAGGCCTTTTTCAGTGGGTCAAATGCCGTTGGCATTTCAAGAAACGGCGTTCAGTTTGTTAGATGAAGGTCAGATATCAGACCCGTTCATGACTCCTTATGGTTGGCATATTGTAAGATTGGAAAAAAGAAACCCTTTAAAGCCATTTGCTGACCTGGAACAAACTATAAAGTCAAGGATCAATCGTGATTCACGTGCCAAGTTGAATAAAAAAGTGTTGGTTAATCGCCTGAAAAAGGAAAATGAGTATACGTTAATAACTGAGATCAGTGACTTTCAGGACCGCTACTTCGATAGTCTTCTAATCCAGGGCAAATGGCAACGACCTCAAATTAGTGAGGATGAGAATACCAGGCTTTTCAGTATAGGCACTCGATCGTATACGTTGAATAACTTTTTGGATTTTGTAGAATTAAAGCAAAAAAACAACTCATATAAATTGGATCAGTACATTCAGCTACTTTATGATGATTTTGAAGAAGAAAAAATAATTAGTTACGAGGACGATCAACTGGAGGAAAAGTATATTGATTACAGGATGTTAGTTAAAGAATATAGGGAAGGTATACTCTTATTTCAATTGATGGAAGAAGAAGTATGGGCCAAAGCTGTGGAAGATACCGTAGGTCTTGAAAGGTTTTTTGAGCAAAACCGAAAGAAATATACTTGGAAGGAAAGGGTTCAAGCCAGTATGTATAATGCGGCTGATAGCACCATCTTAAAAGATATTAAGAGGCGTATTGAAAGCGATCAATCAGTGGAGGCCGTGGTATTGGATTCTCTTTATAACCAGCAATCCAGCATTGCATTACAGGTAGAAAATGGTAAATATGAAAAAGGAAATAATGATCTACTTGATAGCGTTCCTTGGAAGCCAGGTTATTATGAACGGAAAAGCGATGGGCGGTATAATCTGATCATTATAGAAGAGGTATTAGAGGCGGGTCCGAAGGCCTTAAATGAAACGAGGGGTTTAGTGATTTCAGATTACCAAAAGCAGTTAGAGGAACTATGGTTGCTTCAGTTACGTGCTAAGTATCCGGTAGAGGTGAATGAAAAGGGAGAGAAGGCTATTTATAATGAACTACTGTAATCAAATTATTCTCTTGTTAGCCGTAGGTTTATTGGCAAGCTGTGACCTTATTCAGATGAAAGAAGAAGGGAAAAGCGTTGATGTTGATAAAAAGGCCCTAGCGAGAGTAGGTGATCAATACCTTTATCAAGATGACTTAGAGGGTATTGGTTACGAAGGAATTGATAAGGAAGATAGTGCGCAGCGCGCGCGATCTTTCATTAATAGCTGGGTTAGAAAACAGTTGCTTATTAAGGAAGCGGCCACAAAGATCGAGTTCGATGAGGCTGAAATAGAAAGAAAGATACTGGATTACAAATTTAGCTTGATGGGTTACGAGTATCAGCTACATTACATTACTCAGAATTTAGATAAAAACGTTTCTGAGGAAGAAATCCAAACCTATTATGAAGAGAACATTGATAATTTTGTTCTTAAGCAGAATATTATCAGATCGAAATTTATACAGGTGCCCAAAGAGGCTCCCCGGTTAAATCGTTTAAGATCTTTGCTATATTCTACCAAAGAATCAGACCGGGAAGAACTTAATTCTTATTGTTTGAGTTTTGCCACTACCTATGAGCTGAATGACTCTATTTGGATGACTTTTGATGAAGTAGTGAGGAACTCTCCATTGGCAGAGATACCGAATAAGCTTCAATTCTTAAGAAATAGGAAATACAGTGAAACCGAAGATGAAGAATTCAAGTATTATCTCAAGATAGAGGAATACCGGATCTCCGATAATGTTTCACCGCTTGAATTTGTGCGTGAAGATATTATCAACATAATAATTAATAAGAGGAAGGTAGAATTGGCTAAGGGGTTGGAAGAAAAAATATACGATGAAGCAAAAAAGAATAACGGGTTTGAAGTTTACAATTAAGCTGATAAGCTTAGTGCTCCTATCTATCTGCTCGCTATCTGTGAGAGGGCAAGAGGCAGGTCTTATTGTAGACCAGATTATAGGTAAAGTTGATAATTACATCGTTTTACAATCGGATTTGGAAAAGGCTCATGCCGCTTATTTATCAAGCGGGAATCCGGTAGGGGCCAATTCGAAGTGTCAGATTTTTGCACAACTTATTAGCGGAAAGCTTATGGTAGCGAAGGCGGAAATAGATTCTGTTATCGTAACGGATATTGAAGTAGATAACAATCTTGATCGAAGAATGCAGCTAATTTTATCACAATACGGTGGTTCAGAAAGTCAACTCGAAGAGTATTACGGCAAAAGTATAGACCTGATCAAGGCGGATATTCGTGACGAGATCAAAGAGCAGTTAGTGGTGAGTAGAATGCAGGAAACTATTATAGCCGACATCAAAGTTACTCCTGCTGAAGTAAAGCGATTTTATAATCGTATCCCTAATGATAGCTTGCCCTTCTTTTCTACTGAAGTAGAGGTGGGACAAATTGTAAAAGTGCCTGAAGTGGGTAATCAGCAAAAGGAAGCGCTAAAAGTTGAGTTAGATAAAATTCGTGATAGGATTTTAGCAGGCGAAAGCTTTGAAACATTAGCGAAAGAATACAGTCAGGGGCCCAGTGCAAGATACGGTGGAAATTTGGGTTTCACGCAGCGAGGGATGATGGCTTCTGAGTTTGAAGCGGCTGCATTGCAGCTGCGGCCCGGGGAGATTTCCCGTCCTTTTGAGACTCAATTCGGAATACACATTGTCCAGCTGATCGAGAGAAGAGGTAATGAATATAATTCAAGACATATTCTTTTAATACCTAAACCGTCTGAAGCCGATATCGACAGAGCCAAAAATTTTGTTGATAGTTTGAGAACCCTGGTAGTTAATGATAGCATCTCTTTTGAAAAAGCAGCTAAAGATAATTCTGATGATAAGTATACAGCCGGTAACGGAGGTTTTTTTGAAGATAGAAACGGAGGTTCATTTATTTCTTCTAAAGATATTGATCCGGTTATTTTCTTTACGATTGACACTATAGATGTAGGAAGCGTTACCAAGCCAATAGTTTACAGAATGGATGATGGCAAGGAAGCGGTCCGAATTTTATATTATAAATCTAAAATAAAACCGCATGAAGCTAACCTCACCCAGGATTGGCAGAAGATTCAAACGGCCGCATTAAATGAAAAGAAATCTCAAATTCTAAACGACTGGTTTAACAAGGCACGTGAAGATGTATTTATTAGCATTGGAAAAGATTATGAGTATTGTAACATACTCCAATAGCGCTCTTGTTTATTCCCTATCTAACCCAAAGATGTAAATGACTGAGTTCAAAACAGATGTAGAGGCGGCTGATGCGCTTCACAGTATTTATGGCAAGCTAACAGATGAGATATCCAAGGTGATAATTGGCCAGGAAGAGGTGGTCAGGCTATTATTGACCTCCATCTTTTGTCAAGGCCATTGCTTGCTTGTAGGCGTGCCGGGACTGGCTAAAACCTTGCTAATTCAAACACTGGCCTCGGTATTAGACCTTAAGTTTAATCGCATCCAATTTACACCCGACTTAATGCCTTCAGATATTCTAGGGGCTGAGACACTGGATAAAGATCGAAATTTTAAATTCATCAAAGGCCCTGTATTCGCCAATATTATTTTAGCCGATGAGATCAACAGAACACCTCCAAAGACACAAGCCGCTTTGTTAGAGTCAATGCAAGAGTATTCTGTAACGATTGCAGGTCAGCAATATAAATTAGATCGGCCTTTCTTTGTTTTAGCCACCCAAAACCCCATTGAGCAAGAAGGTACATATCCACTACCTGAGGCACAGCTGGATCGTTTTATGTTTAACGTACAGTTAGATTATCCTTCTTATGAAAAGGAATTAGATATTGTGAAAAACACTACTACTGATGATCAACCTGATTTGCAGCATATACTATCAGGAGAAGAAATTAGTTATTTTCAGCACTTGGTGCGCCGAGTTCCGGTGGCAGATAATGTCATTGAATATGCCGTGAGCTTAGTGCATAAAACGCGCCCTTTAGGTGCCAATGCCTCAGAAATAACTAATGAGTATCTAGAATGGGGAGCCGGGCCTAGGGCTTCACAATATTTAGTTTTAGGTGCAAAGTGTAATGCGCTTTTAAATGGTAAATATTCACCGGACATAGAAGATGTTCATGCCATAGCTAAGCCAACGCTAAGGCATAGATTGGTGCGGAACTTCAAGGCTGATGCCGATGGTATTTCAGTGGATACAATAATCGATAAGTTACTATAACCTACTCTTATTATTGAATTGGCTCATTGGTAATAGTGAGTGTCCGGGCATTCAAGGTTACGCTATACTTTCTTAAAGGAATGATGGCTGGTCCACCACTTGGCGCTACATCAGGCAGTCTAAAAACACTGTTACATGAAGGATCTCGAAGCAGAATAGGGTTATTAGGGTCTACATCTACGGTAGAACCTGCTTCAAAAGGTAAATAAGTACAGTTCTGCTCAATAGCATGGTAGCTGGTAGAATTCTCTCGGTACAGAATTATACCACGAATGCCTTGCGATAATCTAATAAAACCCCCGTCTCTGGATAATGCTTGATATTGAGGGAGATTCAAATCTATGACTATATCTGGGAATACCGCAGGAGGAAGTTCTTCTACCGGGAGATCATTATCGCAAGAAGCTGCTAATAATCCAGCAAGAAAAAAGATGCTAAAGAAAATCCTATTAGTTGTAGTCATAAAACCCTTTACCTGATTTTCTACCCGTATGGCCTGCCGCTACTTTTTGCTCTTGGATTCGGCTAGGTCTGAATTTTCCATCTTGATAGAAGCTATTAAACATAGATTCCGTTACTGAAAAGTTAGTATCCACTCCAATAAGGTCCATTAATTCAAATGGTCCCATTTTAAAACCTGATGATCGTATCAATTTATCTATACTTTCAACGTCAGCTACACCCTCTTCAAGCAAGAGCAAACTTTCCACATAAAAATGTCTGGCCACTCTGTTAACGATAAAACCAGGTGAATCTTTTACCATCACCGCAGTTTTACCACACTTTTCAACTAATGTTTTCAGCATTTTAGTTACCCCTGCCTCTGTGGATGCTCCTGATATAATCTCAACAAGCTTCATAATATGGGCGGGATTAAAAAAGTGCAGACCGGCAAGCCTTTCAGGTCTTTTTAGCGCGGAGGCTATTTTTGTAATGGGAATAGATGAGGTATTAGAAGCAAAAATAGTCTCGGCAATATTTTGATTCTCTAAATCTGAAAACAGTTTTTGCTTTATTTCAAGGTTTTCAACGATAGCTTCTATGATCAGATCTGCCACCAAAAGACCAAAATCATTGGTAAAGGTTATATTCTTAAGGGTTTCCGTTTTTGAATTCTCTGTTACTTTCCCTCTGGCTATTCCTTTATCAAGATTCTGTGTGATCTGATCTTTGGCCTTTTCTAATACTCCATTGTCAATATCAAAAAGTATTGTTCTATAGTTATTTTGAGCCATAATTTGAGCTATTCCTAAGCCCATAGTACCAGCTCCCACTACACCCACTTGTCGTATTTGATCAACTTCCATTAGTGTAAACTCCTAAACTGTTTGAGAAATCTCACATCATTTTCAGTATACAACCTAAGATCATTAACTCTAAATTTGAGTTGTGTAATTCTTTCTATACCCATGCCAAAGGCAAAACCGGTATATTCTTCGGGGTCGATATCACAATTCTTTAGCACGTTAGGATCTACCATGCCTGATCCAGCTATTTCTACCCAGCCCGTATATTTACAAAGCTGGCATCCATCACCGTGACAGATTTGGCAGGAAATATCAATTTCAGCACTTGGCTCGGTAAACGGGAAGTAAGATGGACGGTATCTTACTTTTGTATCCTTACCAAACATTTCCTGCGCAAAATGATATAGGGTGTGCTTCAGATCTACAAAGCTCACGTTCTTATCTACATATAAACCTTCAACCTGATGAAAAACACAATGTGCCCTGGCTGATATTGCTTCATTACGAAATACCCTCCCGGGCATAATCGAACGGATGGGAGGTCGTTCATTTTCAGTCAGACGAACCTGAACATTTGAGGTATGCGTTCGTAGCAAGATATCCGGATCACGCTCAATAAAAAAGGTGTCTTGCATTTCACGGGCAGGATGATTTTCCGGGAAGTTAAGCGCACTGAAATTATGCCAGTCGTCTTCGATTTCCGGTCCATCAGCTACGTTAAAGCCAATTCTTTCAAATATTTCAATGATCTTAAACCGTATATAACTCAATGGATGGACAGCTCCAAGTTCTATTCCACCGTCAGGTAAGGTAACATCAATATCGATGGAATCGCCACTATTTTTCTGCTGATCTACTTCATTTATAAGTTCTTTAAACTTAGTCTGAGCCGAATTTTTTAGTTCGTTTAGTTGCTGTCCTACTTCTCTTTTATCCTCATTGGCAACATTTTTCAGTTCACTAAATAACGATCCTATTACACTTTTTTTACTTATAAACCGAACCCGGAAATTTTCTAATTCTTCAGCGCTGCCGGCCGTACTTTGCTTTATCTCGTTTAATAACGATGTGATTTTATCTTGCATCTTCCTCAAATGATCATTCCTGCTGCTACCGTCTCATTGGTGCCTTCGTCTATCAATATGACACTACCGGTAACTCTATTCCGGCTGTATCGGTCATAAAATAATGGTTTAGTAGTCCGTAATGTTACTCGCGCAATATCATTCATTTTTATCGATTTATCTTCCTCGATACGGTGTAATGTATTGATGTCCACCTTGTAATGAATGCTTTTAACCATGCATCGTGCATCATTGGTCGTCTGCTTTATCCCGTATTTACCGTTTGGTAGTAGTGGCTTCTCGTTCATCCAGCAGAGCATAATATCAATATCTTGTCCAACCTCAGGCCTGTTGTTATCGCGGACAATCATATCACCTCTGCTAATATCTATCTCGTCTTCAAGCTGTATAGTCACTGACATGGGAGCAAAGGCTTCGTCCAGCTCGTCTTGATAGGAATGTATGCTTTGTATTTTACTGGAAAAGCCAGACGGAAGAACAATTACATCGTCACCAGGCTTAAAGATACCACCCGCTATCCTCCCGGCATAGCCTCTAAAGTCATGATATTTATCAGATTGAGGTCGGATTACTTGCTGTACGGGAAATCTACAATCGATATGATTATGGTCACTGCCAATATGTATTGTCTCCAGTAAATAGAGTAGTGTACCGCCTTTATACCAGTGCATGTGCTCTGATTCGTTTACTACATTATCTCCTTTCAAGGCGCTTATAGGTAGGAAACGGATATCTTTAGTTTCTAATTTTGAGGCGAATGCTTCTATGTCATCCTTAATAGCGTTGAAAGTAGATTCATTGTAGTCCACTAAATCCATTTTGTTAATACAAAATACGATATGAGGAATGCCTAAAAGAGCGGCTATAAATGTATGGCGAAAAGTTTGCTCTACCACACCCTTTCGGGCATCTACTAATATGAGTGCCAAGTTCGCAGTAGAGGCACCGGTCACCATATTTCGAGTATACTGAATATGACCCGGTGTATCGGCGATGATGAATTTTCTTTTTGGAGTGGCAAAATAGCGATAGGCTACATCAATGGTTATACCCTGTTCGCGCTCTGCCCGTAGACCATCGGTAAGTAAAGCCAGATTAACATGCTCATCGCCTTTTCTTTTGCTGGATTCTTCGATGGCCTCATATTGATCTTCGAAGATCGATTTTGAGTCGTAAAGTAATCGTCCTATTAATGTACTTTTCCCATCATCAACGCTACCGGCTGTGGTGAAACGGAGTAATTCCATATCTAGGTAGCCTTTTGTGTCTTGGGTTGAAGTTTCAGTAGTCATTTTAGTTAAATATGAAATATGCAGTTGATCTTTAAACTAAAAGTAGCCCTGCTTTTTCCGATCTTCCATAGCGGCTTCCGATCTTTTATCATCTGACCGGGTTCCTCGTTCCGTTTGTCTGGAAGCTGCTACTTCCTCTATAATTTCTTCCAAGGTAGCAGCCTTCGATTCTACAGCTCCGGTACAGGTCATATCGCCAATGGTTCTAAATCTTATGAGCTTATTCTCGGTGATTTCAGTGTCGCGCTGAGGGACTAGTGGATCATTTGCCATAATTACGCCATCCCTATCGAATACTGGCCGTTCATGGGCAAAGTATAAAGAGGGGAGTTCTATTTTCTCAAGCAAAATATATTGCCATACATCCATTTCTGTCCAGTTGCTAATAGGAAAGACCCTGAAGTTTTCTCCAAAACTTTTTTTACCATTGAAAAGATTCCAAAGTTCAGGACGTTGATTTTTGGGATCCCATTGGCCGAATTCATCGCGATGTGAGAAGAACCGCTCCTTAGCACGTGCTTTTTCCTCGTCTCTTCTGGCACCACCCAGACATGCATCAAATTTATGGTTTTCTATGGTTTCTAAAAGAGTAACAGTCTGCA
Organism: Bacteroidota bacterium; assembly: GCA_039199635.1. Lineage (GTDB taxonomy): Bacteria > Bacteroidota > Bacteroidia > Cytophagales > Cyclobacteriaceae > Fulvivirga. The sequence goes on from JBCCSU010000037.1 coordinate 15,478, forward strand.
GGGCATTTCTGCTGGCGTTATACCCTTTTTCTTCTACCACTTTTCCTTCATCGATGGATTGCTGTACCGAGCCAACGATCAATTCCGCACCTAACCCCTCAACAAATTTATCTCTAAAAGAAATTGTTTCGCTAAAGTTATGGCCCGTATCAATATGAACAAGAGGGAAAGGAACTTTTGAAGGGAAAAAAGCTTTTCTTGCTAAGTGAGCTACCGTAATAGAATCCTTACCTCCCGAAAAAAGAATGGCCGGATTTTCAAATTGAGAGGCAACCTCCCTAATTACATAAATCGCTTCAGCTTCTAGCTCTCTTAAATGTGTAATGTTATATGCTTTCATTTATTGATCTGGTTCTAATCGAGGAAGAATAGCTTTAAGTAATTGACTTAATCCTTCCTCGATCGTACTCTTGTGAGTATTGACTATTATTTCTGCCTCAGTGGCAGGTTCGAATGGTGCTGATACACCTGTGAAATCCGGAATCAGTCCTTTTCTAGCCTTGGCGTAAAGACCTTTAACATCGCGCTGTTCACAAATCTCCAGCGGACAATCAATGAAAACGTCCAAATACTTATCCTTTATGATCTCTTTAGCCATGGAACGAACTTCACGTGTAGGACTAATTAGGGAGCATATCGTTATCACACCATTACTGGCCAGGATTTTTGCCGTTTCAGCAGCTCTTCTAATGTTTTCAAGTCTATCCTCAGCAGAAAATCCCAGATTCTTATTTAGGCCACTTCTCAAATTATCCCCATCAAGCAATGCGGTGAGTTTTCCTAGCCGATGCAACTCATTTTCAAGTGCTCTGGCTAGCGTGCTTTTTCCAGAACCCGACAAGCCTACCATCCAAATCACATAGGATTTTTGACCGATTAGCCTTTCCTTTTCTTCGGTGCTTAAAATAGTATCAAAAATAGGATGTATATACTCTGACATCATTGATTTAAAGGTGCAAAGCTACTATTTCTAAAGACACTTTGCAGAGCATCGGGACATTTCTAATTTTGAACATGATCAGTTCTCAAGAACCCTTAAAAACTCAGGCGCTCTTAACTTTAGCTCAGCAAGCTGGGCGTGAGATATTGAGGATATATAACGATCCGGCTCCTTCCGCTGATATTGACTACAAAGCAGATAACTCACCGCTAACGTTGGCAGATAAAGCTTCTCATGAAGTGATTGATAAGGGGTTAAGAAGTTTGTATCCGGATATTCCAATTATTTCAGAAGAGGGTGAGCAATTGGATTACGAAGTCAGAAAACATTTCAATACTTTCTGGCTGGTTGACCCTCTGGATGGAACTAAAGAATTTATCAATCGCAACGGCGAGTTTACGGTGAATATCGCCTTAATTAAAGATGACTTCCCAGTTGCAGGTTTTATTTACGCCCCGGTTTTAAATACATTTTTTTACACGGATGATGGTTCCGCTTACAAGATCGAACAAGGTGCTAAAACCAGGCTAAACGTTTTGGGTCAAAATAATGGAATCGCGGTGCGTAGTAAATCTCATGCGTCAGAAGAAGAGGAAAGTATCTTACAGGAATATATGATTAAGGATAGTGTGTCGGTGGGAAGTTCACTTAAATTCTGCTTAATAGCCGATAAAAAGGCCAGTTTGTACTATCGTTTTGGACCTACGATGGAATGGGATACTGCTGCAGGACAAGCTGTTCTGGAAGTGGCCGGAGGGAGCGTTTCTATTGAGACGGGTGATCAAAGATTTGTTTACAATAAGCAAAGCCTGTTGAACACCGGGTTTCTCTGTAAGGGATTTTAGTAGAGCCTGATTTTACTATTTACTCTTGAGTTTTTCAATTTCAGCTTCTAATTCAGCCACTTGTTTTTGAAGTTGTTTGAATTCTATTCATGATGCTTTATTGGTCATGTCCAGATATATATGTTCGACCATCTGTTCTACCCTATCAATTTTATACGTTTGGTCAAGGATCTTATTTAAAATCACTGATTGTGCGTCTAGTCTTTTCTTAATTTCAGTAAATATAAGTATTTGAAAGCGTTAAAAGTAGTAAGCTAAAAAATAGTGTCGTGTCAAGCCACAACTGACATCCGAAGCTTCGTTCTTTTCGCCTCCTCGGCGTTAAAAAATCGTCAATTTGTAGCCTTCCCCAAAAATAGGACAGTTTAGAAAAGAACGAATTAGTAATTTAAACTGTCGAAAATGAAACAATCAAGATTTACAGAGAGCCAGATTATAAAGGCTCTAAAAGAGAATGAACAAGGTCGAAAGGCAGATGACATCTGTCGTGAGCTAGGTATTCATAAGGGTACATTTTATAATTGGCGCAAGAAGTATTCAGGTATGGATGCGAGCCAGTTGAAAGAACTTAAAGAGCTGAGGGAGGAAAACAGACGACTCAAACAGATGTATGCTGATTTGAGCCTGGATAATGTTATGCTTAAAGACGTTCTCTCAAAAAAGTTCTAAAGCCCTCTGATAAGAAAAACTGTGCTGAATATCTTCAAAGAACCTATCAGGCGAGTATAGAGAGGTCATGTCGGGTAATGGATTTACCCAGGTCTCTGTGGTACTATCAGAGTAAAAAGGATGATAGTGAAGTGGTAGACAAGCTCTCAGAGCTGGCCGAGCAATTACCCACCAGAGGGTTTGATGAATATTATGGAAGGATCCGGCAGCAGGGCTATAAGTGGAACAGAAAACGTGTTCTGAGGATTTATCGATTGATGAAGTTAGGATTGCGCAGAAAACATAAGAAGCGCCTTCCTGCAAGAGTTAAGCAGCCATTAATATTGCCAAAGGAATATCTACATACGTGGAGTATGGATTTTATGAGCGATGCCTTAGCAGATAAGCGTAAAATCCGGATACTCAATGTTATTGATGACTTTAATCGTGAGGCACTGGCCATAGAAGCTGGGTTGGGCTTTCCCTCCGATAGAGTGATCCGCGTACTTTACCATTTAGGAGAAGAGATCGGATTGCCCAAAGCCATCAGGGTTGATAATGGACCAGAATTTACCTCGATCATCTTTCAGCAGTGGTGCAAAGCAAATTCTATTGAGATTAAATATATACAGCCTGGAAGCCCTGTACAGAATGCTTTTGTCGAAAGGTTCAACCGGTATTTCAGGGAGGATGTATTAGATGCTTATTGGTTTGAAGATTTAGAACAACTCAGGATAATCATTGAGAAATGGAGACAAGATTATAACGAAAACCATCCTCATAAATCATTGGGTAGATTGAGTCCTAAACAGTACTTAGATGTGAACAGTGGAAAAGTGCCCACGTAAAAGTCAGCAGCATGACTTTACCACAATTCACATCATCAATAGTGATGATAAAAATTAAAAAGTTGAATTTAGTTATGTCCTAAAAAGGGGAAGGCTACAAATTAGCTATGGCTAGGCTCAAATTTTTTACCTTGATCAGACAAAAAATAATTTCAGCTTAACCTTAATTTAAGACTTAACACTATGGCCTATTCAGTTTTCTCACAATTAAAAAGTCAAGTGTTAAACTCAGTAAAACGGAAAAAACCAGAATTGAGGGCAGTAGAACCCCGTCGGTTACCTCTTTAAATACAATTGCGATGAGTATGTAGGCGATATTCAATGCTCCTAGGGTAATGGCTGTTTGAGAGTGACTCATACCCATTCTCATTAAAGCGTGGTGCATATGATTTTTATCCGGAGTAAACGGAGATTGTTTTTTAGAAAGTCTTAAAATGAAAATTCTTAGCGTGTCGAAAAGCGGAATAATAATTATACAGATACCTGTGGTAACTGTGGCGCTAAACTTGAAATAGTTGTTCCCCGATAGGGAATAATTCAGATCAATAAATTTAATGGCCAGTACGGCAAAGAGAAATCCAATAGCCAATGCTCCGGTATCTCCCATAAATATTTTAGAAGGATCCCAATTGAAAGTTAAAAAAGCCACTACTGCACCAGCCATACTAAAAGCTAAAATACTTGTCCATTCATCACCTACCAGATAAAACCAAATACCAAAGGCACTGAGTGCTATTGTAGCTATAGTTCCGGCAAGTCCATCTAGCCCATCAATCAAATTGAACGAATTGGTGATCACTATTATGGTGAAAATGCTGATCAGTTGTGACACCATAGGGTCTAGATCCTCTACTCCGAATAAACCATAGAATGATGATAATCTGATTTTAGCGAGATATACGATTATGGCCGCAGCCACAAGCTGAGCTAAAAGTTTGTAAAGAGGTTTCAGAGGCACTACATCGTCTCTCAGTCCTATAAAAAATAGAATTAAGATGCCTGCAAGAATAAACTTGAATTGTTGAAAAGCTTCAATGGGCAGCCAGATCATCAAAGCAACAACCATCCCTACAAAAATACCAATGCCGCCAAGTGATGGAGTAACTTTTTTATGGATTTTTCTGCGACCAGGTGTATCCATCATTTTAGTTTTCTTTCGTGAAAACTTAATGATCACCGGTATTACCAAAAAAGTGATGATAAAAGCCGTTATAATGGATAATATGATGGCGGTCATTCAGGTTAAATATGGCCGCTAAGGTAGGGATAATAGAATTTAATAACCAGTTATTACGGTATGCTACTTAATCTGTGTTGTCATTCATCATTAAATCTCTCTCCTGAATATTACTATAGCAGTTCATTAGGAGGTTGTGGTAAGTTTGGAAAAAACTTGGAAAAGTCGAGCTTTTCAATAAAAATCACATGGTATATTGTTAAGTAGATAATTTTAATATCCAAATAAAAGGAAGCATTGTCATGATACCATATTTCTATTAAACCTTTGTAGGGATAAATATATTTTTTATAAAATTTTTCAGGAGGAATAACAGCTTCTGAAACTAATCTCTCTTCGTCTCTAAAAAAAAGTGAACCTATTCCTGTTATCCCTGGCTTCTTGTTATAAATTCTAGTTTTAATTTCATTGCTGTAGTTTTCAAAGCTAACACGCATTAGTGGCCTTGGTCCGACAAAACTCATATTACCTATTAACACATTGAGTATTTGAGGAAGTTCATTCAGTTTACTTAACCTTAAGTATTTACCTACTTTGGTAACTCTGGGATCATTACGAAGAGTTATCGAACCTGTACCCATATTTGAACTGTTCTTCACCATCGTAGCGAATTTAATAATTTTAAAAGGTGTGTTATTCTTACCTATTCTCTCCTGTAGATAAAACACCTCATGATCCCCTGTCAAAAGCAAGGCAACAATAATCATTAAAAACAGCGGAAGAAAAATGGTCAGTAGTATTAATGAGCCAATTATATCAAGCAGTCTTTTACTGAAGTTGTACATGGCTTACATGCCTTGATCTAGTGATTTGTTTTTTTCAATGTGCTTGAATGTTGGAATCATTTTTTCAAGAAGCTTAACAACATTATCTTTCTTACAATCCGGTCTTTTAAAGAGACGTTTCATCTCGTCTATATTCTCTTTCATGATTTTGATATTTTCATTATCATGTGATATGCTGTTGCTTATAACTCCTAAATTATCGAATCGTTCAAAATCTACGACTTCATATTCTGTGTAAAATTCCTCGTATGCTTTTTCTCCGGAAGTGTTGGATTTAAAGAAATAAACTGGATAATGGATTCCATCTTTCATTACTTTTGACCTTTTAGCTTCAGCCTCATTGTTGTAAATAACTGGTTTCAAACCAAGGTGGGCTAAGAAAATTTGAGCAATTTCTGAGAAATGTGTCATTTCTTGAGTAGAAAACCTAGGAAAAAAAGTTTCACCAGAATTACCCAAGATGCACGCTAGCAGACAGATTTGACCAGACTCTTTAGGGGTAACAAAATATCTCCTAATATCAGTAGGAGCGCTGATTGCCTGATTTTTATTAATCCTCTCCAAAAAGCTAAGAGGAAGACTACCATTGGAGAATGCAACATTTGCAAATCGAGCAGTTGATACCTTAAACTCTTTGGCGAAGGTGAATATCATTTGCTCCATAAATTTTTTAGAGGCGCCCATGACACTGACAGGATTAGCAGCTTTGTCAGTAGATACACAGAAAAAATGATCAGGTTTATTATGAACTAAGATGCTAAGAAGGTTAAAAGCTTTGATGACGTTATTTTCTAACATGGCCTGAATAGAGAATATGTCTTTTTCGCTTCGCACATGTTTATGAGCTGCGAAGTTTGCCACAATATTAAACTTCCCGTGTTTTCGAAGATATCTGTGAAACACCTTGCCACCAAAATCCATTGGATAGGTCTCGAAATTCTTAGAAACGTAAATTCCATTGGTACTTCTAATATCTCTTACTAGTTCTGCCAGTCCATTTTCATTATGATCAATTACGATCACTTTTTCTGGTTCAAATTTCATTAACTCTTTAATAAAGCTCGAACCAATGCTTCCAGCCCCACCAATAACCAACGCAGATTTTCCTTGTATCCTTTTAAACAATAAATCCTTGTTACTTGCTATATCTTTTTCGAACAGGCTAATATGTCTTTTGACGGTCTTCTCTATTATTTCATTCAGATCAAAACTATTCATCTATTGGAATAAAATTGGTGTATTCGATTTATGACACTGTCGAGCTCTGTTGTGCTAATACTCGATGATGACGGTAAACTTAATGATTTCGAATGTATTGAATAGCTACAATCTCGATCATTAATATAAATGTCTTTTTTAAACATCGGTAAACGATTCATGGGTGTCCATAGGGGCCTGCATGAAATTTCATTCATTTGTAAGTAGGCTGAAAGCTCACACTGTTGTTTTGAGAGTATTGTGTAGAGCCAATAATTTGTCTCTACATCCGATCCGATTTTTTGAAAAGTGATATCATTTATTTGGCTGAGTTTGTCTGTGTAATAATTGTTGATCTTACGTTTTGTATCAATAAACTTGTCTAAAGATTCCATTTGCGAAACTCCCAAGGCCGCCAAGATATTGACCATTCTATAGTTATAACCTATTTCATCATGAAAGTAAGTGAGTGGGTCAGATTTTGCCTGAGTAGTTAAATGCTTAGCTCTTACCGCCAATTCCTCGTCATTTGTGAGTATCATGCCTCCTCCTCCTGTGGTAATTATTTTGTTTCCATTGAAACTTAGGCAACCAATGCTTCCGAGCGTTCCTGCATGGACACCATTATATTTTGAACCCAGGCTTTCTGCTGCATCCTCGACCAGTTGAACCTTAAATTCATCACAAATGGATTTCAACCTATCCATGTCACAAATGTTACCTAAAACATGAACTGGTATTATTACTGATATTGCTCTTCCGTTTTTATGGTAGAGCCTTCCGTTTTTTTGAACAGTATTATTCTTTAAAAAAGCTTCAAGCAGATCTAAATTCATTTGCCAGGTCTCCCGATCAATGTCAATAAAAATTGGGTCTGCACCGGTATATTTTATTGCGTTCGCAGTAGCTACAAAAGTCACATTAGATGTTATGACATATTCACCTTGACGGACGTTGCTCAGTAGTAAAGCAATATGAAGAGCGGAAGTGCCATTCACAGTTGCAACAGCGTGTCTACAATTGCAGTACCTGGCTACTAATTGCTCGAATTTGTCTACATAAGATCCTGCGGAGGATACCCATCCGGTGCTTAGACAGTCCTGGATATTCATCCAGGCACTTTCTTCAATATTAGGTTCGCTTAAAGGTATCATTTTAAATATATCTAGCCGGGTTACCCACAACTTTGGAGTTATTAGGAAGATCTTTAATTACTATACATCCAGCACCAACTATGACGTTATCTCCTATAGAAATTCCTTGTTTAACAAAAGAACCTCCACCAATAAACGTACCATCTCCTATATGAACTGAGCCGGCCAGCACTGCACCGGGCGCAATATGAGCGTAATTTCCAATTACACACTCATGTTCTATAATTGACCCTGAATTACATATGACGCCATCGCCAATGTGGCTCATTGAATTGACAAAACACTTGGCGCCAATAAAACATCCAAGGCCTAAAGTTGCCGATTCTGCCATGTAAGACGTTGCGTGGATGGCGTTAATAGGACTTTTCACTTTTTTAGTTAGCTCATTTTGAATTTTTCTTCTCACTGCATTATCTCCGACTGTAATGAAATAATCATAATCGGTTAATACTTTTAGAGTCTCTGTATCCTTTTCGCTACCTAAATATTTAAGAGAAAACAGATCTTTTTTTTTATGTGCATCGCAATAACCTATTACCCTACGCTCTCTACTTTTGAATATGTCAATGGCCGAGGTAGCGTGACCTGAAAAGCCAATTAGTACAATATCTTTATTCATAGATTAACCGATTATAGTTTTGCAAAATTGTACTATGGATTTTATTTCTTCCATAGTTTTCATGTACTATATTATAGAGTTTGTCGGCATATTCAGTCATTTTATCCCAATTGAGAAATGCCCATGATAATTGTTTGACCAGCTCAATTTCAGATAAAGACTCATAAACTAAACCTGTATGTTTATGCTTTATTATATCAATATTTCCTGGTATAGCTGAGCAAATAATAGGTGTACGCATTGCACCGGCCTGCAAAAGAACATTTGGAAAGCCTTCACGAAAAGAGGGATGAATGAGTAAATCTGCTAATGCCATGTAATCTTTTACATTCTTGGCCCATTCAATATGTATGATAGAATTGTTTTTTTGTATGGCTTCCAAAGTTTCTGGTAATAAGTCATGATCTTTTTCGAATGAACCTAAAAGTACTAGCTGATGTTCTTTTATTTTCATGGACTGAAATGCCCTGATTAAAATGTCAATTCCCTTATCTTTTACCAGCCGTCCTACAAAGAGAGAATAGGTACAACCAGGAGTTAAAGAATGATTTTTTTTGATTTCCTCTAAGCTAGATTTTGAGACATTTTCGGGTGAAAACTTTTTCAAATCTATACCATTCGACGATCCTTTTGATATCATCTTTAACTTGTGACTTTGAGTCAGTTTATTTTTGTTAATGAAATTTAACAATGAAGGACTGTTAGGCCAGACTTGTGAG
>JBCCSU010000038.1:0-23901 GCA_039199635.1 Bacteroidota bacterium
GCAAAGAACTAATTATAATCCGTGACTACTTTAAAAATACTATTTCTATTACTTTAATGGTAATAAATTAATATTCTATTATCTATTTGTATGAGCAATTATATTCTGCTCAAAGGCTTTGTATAAAAAAATCCCCGCTCTCTCAAGCAGGGATTTCGACCACAAAATGTTCTCATAGCCATTGAGAACAATATCCTAATGGGTTAAGCAGCGTGCATGATTCTGCCAAAATGTAACAAATACCAATCAGCGATCTCACTCATATCCAAAGAAGCGGCAGCCTGATAATTTTTAAACTCCAATGCTTTTCGGTAGGCATTGTCTGTCACCACTTTTTCTACGGCATCGGCCAGACTGTCCAGACTGTCCAGACCATTCACACTTTCGCGCTGGAAGTGATTGATCACGTAATCTTCCCTATCAATAGTTCGTTTTAGGTCACCCAGTACAGGTAATATTAAAACTTAATCATAGGAACAAGCTTGATATAAAACACCCGAGCTCCGAATTGTCGAGGTGTAGAAAGTCATAAAATTACTGGAAGTCCACAGCTAAAACAGTTGCATATTACCTCTTTTTAAGACCGCTTAAATAATTGATCTTTTAGGTTAAGATCATAAGGATCATATTCAAGCTAAGGTCAGAAACTACCTTGAAATTAAATCAAACCATTTCAACCAAAAAAAGGAGGAAAATTGAAACGTAGAAATTTTGTACAGTTAGCGGGTCTGGGTGCAGCGGGAGCTATAACCGTACCATCTCAACTTATGGGTAGTAGTATTCCAGTGGAGGCATTACTGGAACCCGGAATGGATGTAGCGGGTAAAAAAGCCATGGCAGATGCAGCATTAAATACGGCACGTTCTCTAGGTGCTACCTATGCAGATGCCCGTTTAGGTAGGTATCTTAATCAATATGTTTTTACACGTGAAGATAAGGTTCAAAATGTAGTGAATACCGAGTCTTTTGGCATGGGTATTAGAGTTATTGCCAATGGCACCTGGGGATTTGCCTCCACCACTAACGTGACACCGGATGGTATTAAGAAGGCAACTGAGCAGGCGGTAGCTATTGCGAAAGCGAACTCCAAAATTCAGAAAGAGCCTGTAAAACTGGCTCCGGTTAAAGGTCATGGAGAAGTAAGCTGGAAAACTCCTATTAAAAAAGATTTTAAAGATGTGCCTGTTTCGGAGAAGGTAGATCTTTTGCTGAGTGCGAACGCTAAGGCAATGGAAAACGGGGCTAACTTTGTTAACTCGGCCCTTTTCATGGTCAATGAACAAAAGTATTTTGCTTCCACTGAAGGTTCATACATCGATCAGGATATTCATAGGATATGGCCAACTTTTGGTGTAACTGCCATCGATAGAGAAAAGGGAAAGTTTAAATCCCGTCAGGCGTTAAGCGCTCCTATGGGTATGGGTTATGAGTATATGGATGGTGCTGACGCTGAGAAAATGAGTGGCCCCGGAGATATCAAGCTCTACAGAAATAGCTATGATATTGTTGAAGATGCTACTATGGCAGCCCAACAGGCCAAAGAGATGCTTTCCGCCAAATCGGTAGAACCCGGAAAATATGACCTGGTCTTGGAACCGAATCATTTAGGGCTAACCATTCATGAATCAGTGGGTCATCCACTTGAGTTGGACAGGGTATTAGGCTACGAAGCGAATTATGCCGGAACAAGTTTCGCCACTTTAGATAAGTGGAAATCCGGTGATTTTCAATACGGCAGTGATATAGTGAACCTGGTGGCTGATAAAACACAGGAAGGATCGCTTGGCGCGGTCGGGTATGATGATGAAGGCGTTGCCTGCAAGAAGTGGGACCTGGTCAGGGACGGTATATTGGTGAACTATCAGGCCATTCGTGATCAGGTGCATATGATCGATCAAAACGAGTCACACGGTTGCTGCTATTCGCAAAGCTGGAATGACGTTCAGTTCCAAAGAATGCCAAACGTTTCGCTTGAAGCAGGTAAAGACAAGTACTCCGTGGATGAAATGATCAAAGATGTGGAGAAGGGAATTTATATTGCCGGGAGGGGATCTTACTCCATAGACCAGCAACGGTATAACTTCCAGTTTGGAGGCACCGTGTTCTATGAGATTAAAGACGGTAAAATAGGACCGATGTTGAATGACGTGGCCTACCAGTCTAACACCCAGGAGTTTTGGAATTCATGCGCTAAAATTTGTGATAAGGACGATTATCGCCTATTCGGGTCGTTTTTTGATGGTAAAGGACAGCCTTCACAGATCAGTGCGGTTTCTCACGGTAGCTCCACTACCCGTTTTAATGGGGTCAACGTCATTAATACAGGGCGTACCATCTAATCAGTGTTAATAAAATTGAAATAGAAAAAATGGCAATATATTCTAAAGAAGAAGCAAAGCAGATACTTGAAAAAGCATTGTCTTTTTCAACAGCAGATACGTGTGAGATCAATTTAAACGGCAGTGAAAGTGGTAATATCCGCTATGCCAGAAATACAGTTTCTACTGCAGGGCACCGTTCTAATCAGAACATGACGGTACAGAGTAGTTACGGTAAGAAGTCGGGTGTAGCTACTATAGATGAGTTTGATGATGCTTCCTTGGAGAAGGTGGTAAAACGTGCAGAAGAATTAGCAAAGCTTTCCCCTGAAAATCCTGAATTCATGGAGCCTCTTGGTCCCCAAGAGTATGTAGATTCGAAAACCTATATAGAATCAACCGCTAAAATAACGCCTGAGTTTAGGGCTAAAGTCGCTTCCAGCAGCATTGAACCTGCAGCAGCCAAAGACGTAACAGCGGCCGGCTTTTTGAATGATTCGGCCGGTTTTGCCGCCATGATTAATAGCAAAGGCCTGTTTGCTTACAACGAATCTACCAACGTGAACTTTACAGTAACAATGAGATCAAACGATGGTACCGGTTCAGGTTGGGTAACGCGCGATTACAATGATGTAGACAAATTTGATCCTCAAGAAGCATCTAATATTGCTATCGATAAGGCGCTTCAATCAAGAAATGCGAAGGCAATAGAGCCCGGTAAATACACGGTAATTCTTGAGCCTGCCGCTTCATCTCAGCTTTTAGGTAATATGGCGGGCTCGTTCAACGCGAGAACAGCCGATGAGGGAAGAAGCTTTATGAGCAAAGAAGGTGGTGGCACCAAGCTGGGTGAAAAAATAGTGGATGAACGCGTGCAGTTGTGGTCTGATCCTCAACATCCTGAAGTGCCTTCAGCCCCCTGGGCCGGTGATGGACAGGCACGAAAAAAAATGAACTGGCTGGAAAATGGGGTAGTTAAAAACCTCTTTTACAGTCGCTATTGGGCGAAGGAAAAAGGAGTTGATCCCGTGGTATTCCCGAGCAATCTTATCATGGATGGAGGTGATGCCTCGCTCGATGATTTAATCAAGGATACTAAGAAAGGCATTTTGGTCACGAGACTCTGGTACATCCGAACAGTGGATCCTCAAACCTTATTGTACACCGGCCTAACACGGGATGGTACGTTCTTTATCGAAAATGGTAGGATCAAACACCCGGTTAAGAATTTCCGATTTAATGAAAGTCCAATTATTATGCTCAATAACCTGGAGACGTTAGGTCAGCAGGTTAGAGTAAATGGAAATCTCATTCCGTATATGAAAGTACGTGACTTTACGTTTACCAGCCTTTCTGATGCGGTCTAGAATATCGAGTTATCTCTAATGGAAAAGCCATCTGTTTATTGGATGGCTTTCTTGATTTATCGGTATCCGGAAGTAGTAGATTTTACCAGCGGCTGGAGCTTATGATGTAAAAACAACCGTTCAAATAAGTCAAATGAGGTGATCTCAAAATTCTATGCAACTTAGGTCAACGTTTAGTGGTTAAATGTAAATGCGAAGGTCGGATATAGTTAACGGCGATAATGCTTTCTTTTTCACCCGCTTACAATATGAGTCGGGAGACTGGGACGTAGATCAGCGTATGCCTTCAAACGTACTCAATTCATTGGTGGAGTACACCACTTTGAGAATTGACAAGGAAGAGAACATCATCCCATTAGGCGGCGATAAAATTTATGAATGTCCTTTTTGTTATCTATCAGGGCATAAACTGGTGGAGTTTACCTCTGACGAGTATGTGAATTTTAAAAGATATGTTGAGAACGGAGGTTTTGTTTTTGTTGATGATTGTAATCATGATATTGACGGTCTATTTGCAAAATCCTTTGAGTCACAAATGGAGAGAATGTTCGGGAGTGGCGAATTGAAGAAAATTCCGAATGATCATGTCATCTACACTTCTTTTTTCGAGTTTGATGATGGTCCACCTACTACCTCTCAGGAGTTAAATGGCTGGGGAGATGATCTCGTTCATGATTACCTAAAAGCCATAGAGGTTAATGGCAGGATAGGTGTGCTCTACAGTAATAAAGACTATGGGTGTGAGTGGGATTATGATTTCAGAAACAAACGATGGTATAAGATAGATAATACCCGTTTTAGTATCAATATAGTCATGTACGCCCTCACCTCCTAAATTGAATGAATGGATAAAGAATTAGAAGTGACCGAACTAGAAGTAAGTGCTCTGGTTGGCAAGATTAAAAACCTCAAAATAGAAATAGCGAAGATTATTGTAGGTCAGGATCAGGCTATAGATCATCTCATTATTTCGTTTCTGGCCGGTGGCCATGCATTATTAGAAGGAGTGCCCGGATTGGCCAAAACACTGATGATCCGCACTTTATCTGAGGCCATTGATTTAAATTTCAGAAGAATACAATTTACCCCGGATCTCATGCCTTCCGATATCTTAGGTACGGAGATCCTGGAAGAAGATCACAGTACCGGAAAGAAATTTTTCAAATTCAATAAAGGGCCAATATTCAGTAATATTGTACTTGCGGACGAGATCAATAGAACCCCGCCTAAAACACAATCGGCCTTATTGGAGGCAATGCAGGAATTTGAGGTTTCCTACGCGGGTCAAACGTACCCGCTAGAGCGACCGTTTTTCATACTCGCTACTCAAAATCCGATTGAACAATCTGGAACTTATCCACTTCCGGAAGCACAGCTCGACCGGTTTTTAATGTACATTCAAATTAACTACCCTGGTGAGCAGGAAGAGGAAGAGGTTTTAAAAAGTACCACTGGTGTTTCGAGAGAAAATGTACAAAAAGTACTTTCTGCGGATGAAATAATAAAATTACAGGGATACGTGAGAGAGGTGGTGATAGGCGATGAGTTGATCAAGCTGGTCAACGGAGTAGTGAGATCTACAAGGCCTGGGACCAGTAACGATCAAAAAGTGCAAGAATACGTAGGGTGGGGTGCCGGACCTAGAGCAGGACAGGCCGTTATACTTACGGCTAAAGCTAGAGCCCTGGTTCATGGTAGATATGCCGTTACAAAAGAAGATATCAGAGAAGTATTACTTCCGGTAATGAGACATCGTGTTTTGGTAAACTTTAAGGCAGAGGCTGAAAATGTTACTTCTGATGATATCATTAGGCATATCATGTCCGAATTCAAAATATCTACTAACGGTATACTGTAGTGACAGGATACCAAGATCTGATCCGACCTGAAATTATCAACTCGATCGAGGGGTTAGAATTAGTGTCTAAAATAGTAGTTGATAATTATTTTAATGGCCTTAATCGCAGCAAAAGAATTGGTTCCGGTCAGGAGTTTAGCCAATATCGCAGTTATGAGCCAGGTGATGATCTGCGCCTTTTGGATTGGAAAATGCTGGCTCGATCTACCAGGTATTACATAAAACAGTCGGAGGTGGATACTAACGTTACGGTTAAGTTTATCATCGATGCCACTAAGTCTATGGAGCATAAAGAGGATGGCATTTCGAAAATTGACTTTGCTAAACTCATCTCAGCTTCTGTGGGCCATCTGGCTAAAAATCAAGGTGATGATTTGAGCTTACATGCTATTGGAGAACAGAGTGTTTTAAGGGTACAACCCAGGTCAGATAAACAACACTTCAGTCGCTTTCTACATGGGCTTACACAGATAAATTGCTCCGGGAAGTGGCCTGAATTTGGTAAGATAGAAAAGCGGCTACACAGCCGTAAAGCAAAAGAACTTCTTGTATTTATTTCTGATTTTCACGAGCAGGATAGCGAGCTTTTTCAGTTCATTTCTAAACAAAAAACACCCGGGAATGAGGTTGTAGCTATTCAGCTAGTAGGAGAGCGAGAGTTAGAATTAAATTTCAGGCAAACGGTATCATTAGAAGATCTGGAAACCGGTGAGGTGATACGGTTAAATCCCGATGAAGTTCAACCTACCGATATTCAAGCTATCGAAAATAAACACAATATCTTGAAAAAGGAGTTGTTGAATAAGCGAGTGGAGTATCATCGCATACGAATGGATGCTCCTCTTGAAGATAGTTTAACCGCTTTTTTAAAAAGCAGAAATCGGTTGGTGAGATGAATTTGGTTAATCCCATGTATTTATGGGGGCTATTAGGCCTGATCGTTCCACTCGCCATCCATCTCTGGAGTAAGCGAGAAGGCCGTATCATTCAAGTGGGAAGTATACGCAATTTTCCCGTGTCAGAATCAAAAAAGTCTCGAAGTATGAGACTGAACGAAACCATATTGCTCTTACTAAGATCATTATTAATTACCTTTTTGGTACTCGTACTTTCGGGGCTTACCTATCAAACTGAAAATACTAAGGGCTCCGTTGCTCTGGTTGATCCTAGTGTATTCAATGACCCTGAATATAGAACCGTAATGGATAGTCTTACCAATGCACCAGAGATAGAGCTTCGGCTGTTTTCCCTACGCTTTCCTCTCATTAATACCCTTCCCGATACTTTTGATTATACCGGCCGGTTTGATCATTGGGACCTAATTGGTGCCTTACCATCACTTAGCGCAGATCACTACTATATTTATTCTAAAAGCCGTCTGTCTGATTTTAAAGGCAAGCGACCCATAGTCGCAGGCACATATGACTGGATAACTTTACCTAATAGGTCAGATGAAATGCATCTTATTACTGCTTTTGAGTCTAATTCGGGTGAAATTCGCTGTATTGTAGCACATAGTAATGATCAACTGCTGCGTAGTGAGATCCGCGATGTATCCGATATACCTAATGCACAAACAAGAAATACTTCTGAAGGAGTGCAAGTAAAATTGAATGATGGTATTTGGATTCCTGTTCAAAAAAATCAACCCACAAAGGTCTCCCTGTTTTATGACCGTGGTTTTGAATATGATGCCCAATACCTGAAAGCAGCTACGGAGGCCATAGGAACATACCTCGATATAAATGTTCAAGTTTCTAGTCTTCCATTGGAAAATGCTCCTCCTCTAAGTGACATAAATGTTTGGTTAAGTATAAAGCCACCCTCTAGTCCTGAACAGTACCAGATCATATATTCTCTCGATGAGTTTTCTGATCAACTCTTGGTAAAAACTAAGGATTATTACCGGCTTACGAGGCGATTGGATCGTGAAGTAGTTTTTAGGGAAGATTTGGTGGGCTCATTATTACCGTTGTTTTACAATTCGGAATCTGTCAATGCCCAACTTGACAGCTTGGATAGTCGCGTGCTACCCGTGGATCAAATCCAATCTCTGGGGGAGGAAAAGAAAGAATTGGGTAAAAAAATGGTTCGTGCGAATTTGTCTAATGTACTTTGGATTTTTGTGATTTTACTTTTAACCATTGAAAGAATAGTAGCCTTCAGGCGGAAACAATGATTCAACATGCCGCAAATATTATAGATCGGCTCTTGCTCAAATGGAGCCTACTGCAGTTAGTAGAGATCATTATTTGCAGTATTGTTGTGTCCTTATCAGTTTACTTAGTTGGTTTTAGAGGCCCGTACTTAATAACTTCTACTCTCTTGGGCTTATTGGTCTTTCTTTTTTGGAGAAAACCTTGGATCAAGAACAGGCAAGCGATTGTAACCCTAATTAATACGCAATTGCCTTCGGTTCAATATAGTACTGGCGAAATATTGGCACCTGAATCCAGCCTGACTACTTTGGGTAAATTGCAGCAGCATCGTGCAGCAAAGGCTTTAGTAAATGATTCAGGAAAGATCAGACTGCCTTTTTTGTGGAGCAGGGTTATCTACGTGTTCGTATTTTGTTTATTAGGAGTTTCCATCTATGAAACCGTGGATCATTATCTACTAGAGAAGGCAGAGGTCAATACGCAGCGCCTAAACGAAGTAAGGCTTACTCCCCTGGATTCCAATAGTACAATCGGTATCGACCCTGAAATGGTGGGCCTTAATATCACGATAACCCCTCCGGCATATACGGGCAGAGCTAAGACTTCACAAAGCTCTGGTGAATTGGAGGTTATTGAAAGCTCAAGAATTCAATGGGTGGTATCCGTAAATACACCTGTAGATTCGGTATTTTTAATTACCACAGGCACCCAGCGATACTTACTCAAACCGCTGGACAGCTTAACCTATGAGGGATCTGCCAAAATAAAAAGGAATGGATATTATCATATTCTTCTCATCAGGTCGGGCAAAAGCTATACCACTGATCTTTTTCCCATACAGGTGGTTTCAGATCAATCCCCAAAGCTTGAGGTTAAAGGTATTGAACAGCGTATGGAGTTTAATTATTGGGAGGCGAAGAAGGCTAGTTTTAGCTGTTTTATTTCTGACGATTTTGGACTGACTGACTCGTATATCATTGCCACGGTAAGTAAGGGTAGCGGTGAATCCGTAAAGTTTAGAGAGCAAAAGCAACCATTTGATCAAAAATTAGAAAGCGGATCAAGGTCAGCGCTAATGTCCAAAACTATTGATTTAGATACGATGTCCGTAAACCCTGGAGATGAGCTTTATTTCTATGTAGAAGCTGTCGATAATAAAAGGCCAGATAAATTAAAAAGCAGGACACCTACTTATTTTCTTACCGTACGCGATACCACGGATATAGAGTTTTCTCTTCAAGGGGATTTAGGTGTAGATGTTGTTCCCGAATATTTTAGGAGTCAGCGGCAAATCATAATTGACACCGAGAAGCTAATGGCAAGTAAAAGAGAGTTGAAAGAAAGCGACTTTAATTTTAAAAGTAATGAATTCGGTTTTGATCAAAAATCGCTTAGGATCAGATACGGCCAGTTTATGGGAGAGGAATTTGAAACGGATATGTCAGGTACGATGGAAGAATCATCGGAAGACGGTATCGATAATGAAGATGGAGAGAGTACGGATTTACTGGAAGAGTTTGCACATAACCATGATGATCATAATGAACATAACCTGGTTGCCTACTATAAACATAGACAAGAGCACGCACAGAACCACGATCATGAAAATGAACATATTCATGATCATGAGCATAACCATGGTGACGATCATGGGTTGGAGCTAGGTCAACCCACGGAAGAAGATCCACTTGAACAGTACCAACATATTCATGATGATCCTGAAGAAGCTACCTTTTTCACGGTAACCATAAAAGAAAAACTGAGGCAGGCCCTTACGGAAATGTGGGATGCTGAGCTTTATCTTCGCTTATACCAACCGGAAAAATCATTGCCCTACCAGTACAGATCGTTGAAATTACTGAAAGAAATTAAGAATCATGCCAGGGTATATGTGCATCGTATGGGATTTGATCCTCCACCTATTAAAGAAGATAGCCGCTTAACCGGAGACTTGGAGGAGGTGAGAAGCTCAAGCCGCGTTTTGAAAGCTCAACCCACTGAATCCTCTTTTATTTACGAAGCCTGCCATGTTTTAAAACAAATAATTGAAAAAGGTGATACACTCAGTATAGTCGGTGGACATACCTTACAGCGTGCCGGCGACATTTTAGGTTTACGAGCCGTAGAGGAACCTGGACAGTACCTGGAGACTTTAGGATTGCTCAAAAGGTTAATTGAACTGAACGGTAGGGATGAGGAGCTTGCCCAGCTCTTACTGGAAGAGTTTATTGCTATTGTAGACCCTGCGCCTCAAAAAATCTTCGGGACATCTTATCCTCATGATGTTTTATCTGAAATTTTTAGAGATAATCTGGATCAGCCATTTGATTAATGTATTTTACTCATTACGGTTGGGTTGGTTTAATAGTGTCTTTAGTCCTCGTGTTGGTATTCATTGTTTTGGAATTCCGAAGAGGAGGTAAACGAATATATTTGAGAATCCTGATGACCATTATTCTAGGGATAGGACTTTTTATGCTTTTTTCACGACCTGTATTTAGGAAAGAAATTGAGAAAAGTAACTTAATTATCTTGACTCCTTCTTATCAGCGAGCCACACTAGATAGCTTGAGTGCTGTCCACCCCTCCGCAATAGTAGCCCAATGGGATACGCTAACTATTGTAGATGATAGGCTTGACCAGGTATTTATTTTAGGTTCAGGAATTCCAATATACGATTTATGGAAAGTGAAGGGATTAGATGTGAATTATATTGATGCACGTGACATATCAGGATATCAGTCCATTCACTTTCCTGACCGGGTTACGCAGGACGATCTGGTGAAGATTGCTGGTAACTATAGCAATATGACCGATGATTCCTTAAAACTGACCATCAGATTTCGTGATAACGTATTCGACTCTACCTATCTACCACCGAAAGAAATCAACCGATTCGTTCTTGAAGCTATTGCTTTACTACCGGGAAAATATGAATACATCTTAGAAGCATCTCAAGGGGATAGTCTGATTTCCTCTGAAATGATCCCTTTGGAAATTCTTTCACCGCCAAAATACCGTATGCTAATGGTAAATGGATTTCCAACGTTCGAATCGAGGTATCTTAAGGATCATCTTGTAGGCGAAGGCCACCAAATAGTCATTCGAAACAGTATTTCAAAGGGACGGTATGCGCTTGAAAGACATAACACCTCATTGCCCGGTTTTAATCGGTTATCGCAGGAATATCTGAGTAAATTCGATGTGCTTATTTTAGATCTGGAGTCAATGAATCGATTAAACCGTAATGATAGAAGTGAGCTGGTACAATCGGTGCAAAATGGACTCAATCTTTTCCTAATGCCGGAAGAGGGGCTCTTTGATTATGGTTCTCAGCTGCTCCCTCGTTTTATTACATCCAAAGAAGACCGTGCAGTTTTAAAGCTCAGTACTCCGGGGGTAAGCTTGAAAATGAGGCCTTATGCTGCGAAGCCGGCATTTGATCTTACAGCCCTTTGGGTTGATGACCAACCAGTAGGGTTTAAGAAATACAGAGGTATGGGCAGTGTGAATAGCCTGTACACTACTACTACATATCCCCTTCAATTGAAGGGGGATTCCTTAGCCTATAAAAGAATCTGGAATACCGTTTTTGATCAGGTGATCAGGCCCACGGATTCTCTTAAAGTGATGAGAGATAAGTTTCCAATAAAAGATGAACCTTTCGAAATATCATTTCTAACGAGAAAAGTGCCTGAGGTGAGTTATGAACAAAATACTATCGGTGTTCGACACGGTTTTTTGGAAGGGAGAAGTAGTGTGAAGTTGTGGCCTTCGAAAACAGGTTGGAATAACGTGCTCATCGAAGAGGAGAGGAGCTGGTTTTATGTTTATGATGAATCACAATGGCGTTCTGTGCGAGAGGTCAGAAAACGGTTAGAAAATATCAGAGCTTCCGATAGGACTGACAAACAATTTGACCAGGTTGCGGTTGAAGAAGAATCAAAAGAGATCTTATGGTACCTTATTGTAATCTGCTGTGCGGGTTTTCTATGGGTTGAGCCGAAGTTGTAATTATGAATAAGTCTAAAAAGCTATTTTTCTTCCTAGCTATCCTTTTTCTGCTTTTAATGATCTATGTGAGTTATGATATTTCGAGAAGAACTACATTTCCAGGATCCAAACCACAGTTGAAAGAGCGTATTTTTGAACAACAGAGCGATTCATCGCAATTGGATTCAGCCAATAAACATTGAATTCTACCCAGATATCCCCAATTTTATTTGTGTTTAAGTATTATGCATTCAAAAAAAAATGTATACTTGTAATAATTAAAGCCAACTATAAACAATGAATTATCCCTCAGAATTCTCAATTCTGGGGGATTTTTTATTTACTTCATCTCATTTTACTATTTCATCGATTAATCTAATTTTAATCCTCTACTGCCAAAATACATGAATATAAATACACCGGGGACTGGGAGACTAACCTACTTCTATTACATCGTATCAGAATAATATCCTATACAAAAGTTTGATTATGAGCGTGTTAACCAATCTTCTGCTATTGGATAAAGCAGATTAAAATCAAATGCCATAATACTGAGAGGGGGCTGAATACGCAGTTTCATCTAGCCCTTTTCGTCATTTATCTACTAAATTGATAGGTTAAACCCAGTTAATTGTATTTTAACGATTGCGAATACCGAGGTTGTATTTTTCAGTCTATCTTCACTCTTATAAAGCCAACTATAGACAACGAATTATCCCTCAAGACCAGGTCTTGGGGGATTTTTTGTTTAAATCGGAAAAACAAAGACTGTTTCTGGCTGTTGCTGAGTTTTATTACTATGAAGAAAAGTCTATATCTCATTAGTTTTATCAGCTCCATCTTTTTCACCTGTAGTACAGATTCTGATCCCCAGGTTAATTGTGGTACGCTCACTCTGTCCCTCGATATTGAAGAAATAGTTATGCCATCTGCTTGCAATGCGTTGGATGGTTCTATTCAAGTCGCTGCCATCGGATTTACAGGAGGATTATCTTACCGCATCAATAATGGTGCACCTAATTCAAATGGCTCTTTTAGTAACCTAGGCGTAGGAGAATACACAGTTACTGCAGAAGACCAGAATGGTTGCTCACTAGATCGAATGATCACGTTATCGGATCCAACCATTGGCTTTTCGATTACGGACATCACATCCACCTTCAGCGGGTGTGAAACTAATAATGCTACGCTTGAGGTGGTTACTGCCGGAAATAATGATTTGGAATACAGTATCGATGGCTTGAACTTTCAACAGGGCGGAATTTTTGAAAATGTTAATGCGGGTACTTATAATGTAGTGGTTAGAGAAAATGGATGTTCGGAATCTCAGGAACATTTCGTACTCAGTGGTGTCTCGTTTTCTAATGAAATAGAGGCCATTATCAGTTCTAACTGTGCCGTTTCAGGTTGCCATGTTGCCAATACAGGTCGGGTCAACTTCAATGTGTTGAGTAATATTCAGAATAAGGCTCAGCAAATTAAAAGCCGGACGCAAAGTGGGAGTATGCCTCCCGGTAATAGATCCATAACTCAAACGCAGATTGATCTTATAGCCTGCTGGGTTGATGATGGCGCCTTAGATAATTAGCCATGTTCAGCTAAATAATCCGTGTATTTCACGGTCTACCTGCTGGACAACATACGATAGATCTTCCTGATTTTCTACAAAATCCAATTCATTCACATCGATGACCAACAGCTTACCAAGTTCATAACCTGAAATCCAATCTGTGTAGTGCTGATTCAAATTTTTTAAATAATCTAAGCGAATGGCATTTTCATAGTCTCGCCCTCTCTTTTCAATCTGACTGACCAGCTTAGGAATGTCAGCCTTTAAATAAACCAGCAGATCCGGGGCTTTAACATGCTGGATCATGGACTCGAATAAAGTCAAATAGCTGGAATAATCTCGGTCGTTGATGAATTTCGACCGATACAGATTGGCTGCAAAAATATATGCATCTTCATAGATAGTACGATCCTGAATGGTAGAGATACTACTTTCTCTAATGTTCTTGACTTGATTAAATCGACTATTGAGAAAGAAAATTTGAAGGTGGAAAGACCAGCGTTTCATATCTTCATAAAAATCAGCCAGGTAGGGATTATCTTCTACAGACTCTAATTCAGCCCGCCAGCCATAATGTTTTGCTAACAATTTAGCTAAGGTAGTTTTACCTGATCCTATATTTCCGCAAATAGCTAAATGCATCTCCCTGCAAAACTAACATTCAAGAGCAATAGCCAAAGCGATCAATAAAAAAAGGTCGGAAACCACCCCGACCTTTCACCTAATGAAATTTATGAAGAATTTTACTTAATGCAAGTATACGGAGACGGAACGCTGCGGTAATGTCAGTCATGGTTAATAAAGTATTACCTTTTTATCACTGGAATTAATGATTTAATAACTCCTATTTCGAGATTTGAAAAGAAGCCGAAATCAAAGGCTTCAGTATCTCATGATCAGCTTAAATACTACCTCTGATCGCGAATACTATATTTCGGCCCGGTGCACTAATACCACTTGAATAGGGGCGGTAATGACGATCAAATATATTTTCAATCGCTGTTGAAAAACTGATGTTATTATTCAGTTGATAGCTATACCGAAAGTTCAGAGTGACCCAACCGGGTGAACCATCCTTTTTTGAATCGGATATGTGTGTGGCATAAAGGTATGGCTTAGCATCTATCTCTGCGGTAGGGATATCGCTTCTTAGCCTAGGACCATTGAATTCAGTAAATAATTCAAGCCGATTTTTCTTTTGTTCATACATCACAGATAACCTACCAAAAACAGGCGTAGTGTGCCTTAAAGGCTCTCTTGTGTTGAGTTCTTCACCCAACGTTTCGGTCAAATTCAGCGATGTTTTGAGGTGTTTCGTAATTTGATAGTTGAGGGCCAAACTCCCTCCAAGAATAAAGGCTTCACTTACATTATTCTGTGCAAATACCCTCTTTTGTACTCCTTCAACTTGAACGGAATCCTGACCATTTATACGAAAAGGTGCCCTTAGAATAGCGTTATTCAGATAGGTGAAAAAGCCTGTTAACCTCCACTCAATGTTACTTCCAGTGCCGGACCAGCTTATTTCAGTGTTGTAACTCGTCTCAGGTTTTAGATTCTGATTTGGAACAAGAATATTACTTTCATTTAACTCGAAAATTTTACCTACGTCATCTACATTAGGCGCTCTAAAACCAGTGGAAAGCAGCCAGCTGAGTTTATGACCGGATAAACCTTTGTATACAACGCCCAGGCTGCCATTAATCGCGCTATTATTCAGAGAAATACGGTCTGAAGAAAGGAATTGCGCACTCGGGTCACTCGTTTTAGCATTTAATCCTACAGCGTTAAAGCGTAATCCACCACTAAAGACCACTTTCGGCCATCTGTGAATATAACTTGCGTAAAGTGCACCGGAATAATACTGGCTTCCACCATCAGGATACCTAGGTGCAACTGCGGTTGTTTCCCCAGTATCTAAATTTCTTCTAAATCCTTCGGAGTCCACATCATTGTAAAATAATTCTAACCCGTAAAACAATGAATGATCTCCTTTAATACCCTTGTCAAAATCTACGTTCAACGAATAGATGTCAACCGTTTCTGTACGAGTACGAAGTCGGTTATCTCCAAATTCGCGATCATTACGACTTTCCTCATATCCTTGGTAGGCACCTATAATACGGGCTTGATCAAAAAATCGATTTTTGGATTTAAGTTCCGTTTTTAGCGAGTGCATTAACCATCGTTGCGGACCGTAGAACCACTCGGCATTAGCTAATCCGCTTCCATTTTCCACAGGTTCAATCAGTCGGTCATATCTTGGTATATCTGAAGTAGTGCTGTAATATAGCCCGTAAGTGAGCTGAAGGTTATTACTTGCTTTGAAGCTTAATTTTTGCACTAGATTCCATGAATCAAAGCCACTCATTATTTGCTCGTTCTCATTGTCATTCGTTTTTAAAATATCATCTCCCGATTCATTTTTACTTGCATAGAAAAAGCGTTTACCAAAATCAGGATATTCTTCATTTCGGTTAGATCCTGACCTAAGGTCAGAAAATGTACTATACGTAAAAGAGGAGAAACCGGAAAGCCGCTGAGTACCCCATAAAATATCAGCGTGCCCCGTTTTTTCATTACTGGCAGATGAATATCTGATTAAACCATTGGCAGAAACAGGAGCTTCAAACGTTATTTCTTTGGTGTGAAAGTCCATCACACCTCCCAATGCATCACTCCCGTAAATCACTGATCCTGGCCCCATAATAACTTCGGCTCCTTCCAAACTATTGGGGTCTACATTTATCAAATTTTGTAAGTTTCCGCTTCGATAAATGGCATTGTTCATGCGTACGCCATCTACTACTATTAAGGTGGAATTTGCGGAAAAGCCTCTTATTTTAGGACTTCCCCCACCTAATTGACTTTTTTGAACGAAAACTTCTCCTGACTGGGCTAATAAATCAGCAGAGGTTTGCGGATTATTGTTTGTCACATTTTCAGCGCTTAAGGATAATATAATGTTTGGAATCTCAGAGATATCTTGCTCCCATTTGTTGGCTGAAACAATTACATCATTCATTTCGAACACCTTATCCAATAATTGTATACGACCGTCTTTGATCTGGAATTTTAAGATAGTGACCTCTTGATAGGAAGGGTGTTGAAACAGTAGTAAGCTAGAATCTTGAAAATTACTTAAATCCGCTAGCCCTTTGGCATTAGTTAAAGTGGATTTGCTTTTATTAGCATTGAAAATGGCCACGTCACCAACAGGATTTTGACCGGGGCCAACCACTTTCACAGTTTGACCGATACAAACGGAGGAACTAATGAGAAAAACGGATATGAATATTCTAGATATCATGCGGGGCGAAAATAGTAGAAAAGCCCACACAAGCCAATACTATTTGATTTGTAAGGTATACCGGATATTTAGCTGGGAATTTTTAAAGTATTTTAGGTCGACCTCATTATTTACACATAATGCCATTGGTTAAATCTCTCTATCAAGCTCCCCTTCTGCTTAGAAATGCACATGTTTCTACCATCATGCCCAGTTTGTGTCGAAAAGTAAATGGGGTGAAATATCATCGTGAACGGATTGATACCCCCGATGGCGACTTTCTGGACTTAGACTGGTGCCACAGTACTTCGAAGAATTTAGTGATCATCACGCATGGCCTGGAAGGCAGCTCTAAACGACCCTATGTGTTAGGCATGGCTAAATACTTTCATGCTCATGATTGGAACGTATTAGCATGGAATTGCAGAAGCTGCGGTGGAGAGATTAACCGCAAGGGTAGGTTTTACCACCATGGTGAGACCGAAGATCTGCATGAGGTAGTACGATATGCAGTGAATAAAAAGAGTTTCCAAAATATAGCTTTAGTAGGCTTTAGTATGGGCGGAAGTATTACCATAAAGTTTCTAAGTGAGTTAACCATGGAGCTGCGGCAAGTCGTGAAGTGTGGAGTAGCAGCCTCAGTACCGATAGATCTGGCAGATAGCGTTAAAGAGTTTAGCAAACGATCAATGGCTTTTTATCGGGATAAGTTTTTAAGGCGCTTAGAAAAAAAAGTCAAGAGTAAAGCCCAATTATATCCCGAAGAGATCGAGTACAAAGATTTTTCAAAGATTAAGTATTTTTCCGATTTTGATAATGCCTATACAGCGCCATTACACGGTTTTGAAGACGCAAATGATTTCTATGAAAAAGCAAGTGCTAAAAACTTCTTAAGTCAAGTTAAAGCACCCTTGTACTTAATAAATGCATTAAATGATCCTTTTTTGACACCAACGTGCTATCCGTATGAATTAGCCGAAAGAAGTGATCTAATTTACCTGGAAACGCCAAGACATGGGGGTCACGTAGGGTTTCTTCAACGTAATTCGGAACTAACTTACATCGAAGAAAAAGCACTTGAATTCGCTTTAAACTGGAGTTAAACGTAGTTGGGTTTTTGCCTATTTCCTTGGAAATTTACAGAAATGACGAAGTTGAAATTTCTTTCTTTGTTTTTTAGCCTGTCCTGTCTACTCCCTATTGCGCTTCAAGGACAGCAGGAGTCCATTGATAGTTTGAGGTTATTAATTCCCGGTGCTGCTGATACTGCACGCGTGACGCTCTACTTTCAGCTTTCCATGATGTATCAAAATAACCTCACGGATTCAGCGCTCTATTTTGCAAATGCCGCCATAAATGAAAGTAGAGATGTAGGTTATGTGAAAGGCGAAGCAGACGGGCTCATTAGCTTAGGGCGGATAGAACGAGATCAAGGAAAATTGGCAGAAGGTTTAAAACATTTGTCTGAGTCTTTGGATCTGTATCGCAAGATCAATGATTTAGTCCAGATGGGTAATGCATATAACGATATCAGCATTGTCTATGCCATGTCCGATGATTACGAAAAATCGCTGGAGTTTTTTAAGAAAGCCCTAGGTGTCTTTAGAAAAGCCGATGATAGTCAGGGTATTTCTTACGCCTTAAATAATATCGGTATCGTTTATGAGGAATTAGGACAGGATAGTTTGGCCAGAGCCTACTACATAGAGTCATTAAATATAAAAGAACAGAATTCGGATACTTATGGTATTGGTCAGGCCTACGTTAACCTGGCTAATATTATGCAAAATTATGAACTCTATGACGAGTCCATAACTTACTATTTCAAAGCCGATAGCGCCTTTTCTATCATTAATGATCAGCATGCCTCCATTCGTAATTATGTGCATTTGGCTGATGCTTTTCTTCAAAAGCTGGAGTACAATGAAGCCTGGAAGTATGCGTACAAAGCTTATAACCTGGCTAATGAATACAAGTTTGACTTGTTTAAGCAGGATGCCTTACTAGCTATGGTTGAAATTAAGGAGGCTACGAGCGATTACAAGGCAGCATTTGAATATCAAAAAGAATATCAGTTACTTTCGGAGAGCCTGGCTAACTCTCAAAAGCTCGCTGCGGTAGAAGAGCTAAAGGCAAAGTTTGATGTAGAGGAGAAAGACCGCGAAATTCAACTTTTAAGGAGTCAGAAACTTTTAGATCAAGCCCAAAATGACCGCCAGCAATTAGCTAATTATCTACTAGTAGTCAGTGTAATTTTTATGGTGATTGTAGCAGTGCTTTTAGGATGGGGTTACTTACATAATCAGAAAAAAAATAAGATACTCATTGAGTTAAACAGAGAAAAGGATCAGTTCATTTCTATTCTCTCTCATGATGTTAAAGGACCTTTGAATACGTTGAAGGGATTTTCAAGTCTCCTAGCACAAGGTTCAAGCCAGATATCTAAGGAAGAACTCGCCTATTTTGGAGATAAGATCAACCATTCTATAGATCATTTATTGAAATTGGTAAACGGTATACTAGAGTGGTTTTTTAGTAAAAGATCTACGGGTGCATTGAACCCTCAAGAGTTAGAAGTGGCGGTTTTAATAGACGATGTGGTAAAGCTGTATGAACTAACGGCCGATCAAAAGAATGTTAAAGTGACCAATAATGCAGACCCGAAAGCGACTTGCTTAGCGGATAAAGATGCGCTATTAGCGGTGCTCAGAAACTTACTTTCTAACGCCATAAAATTTTCAAAGAAAGGGGATTCTATCAAGTTTACCACTATTCAAAGCACGGTCAAACACTTGAAAATCTTAATTACCGATACCGGTGTGGGTATTTCTAAGGCAGACTTACCTCATGTTTTTGAATATTCGAAGAAAAAAGTACGTATGGGTACAGATTCGGAAACTGGATCAGGCTTAGGTTTGGCACTTTCTAAAGAGCTTATAGAAACAAGTGGTGGCGAACTCAACGTAGAAAGTGAAGAAGGTGTAGGCAGCCAGTTTAGCATTACACTGCCAGCTTAATTTGAGTTACTCTAGTATTTAGGCAGCGTTTGATCTACATTATCTGAATAAGCCTGAATTCCACCATTCAAATTGTAAAGATTTTTGAAGCCATACTCATTTTCTAAATATTGAATCGCTTTAGCGCTTCTTGTACCACTTTTACAGTGAAGAACCACTTGTTTTTCAGTGGAGATTTCATGCATACGACTGTCTAACATATCAGAAGGGATAAGGGTGCCCTGAATATTTACAATTTCGTACTCATGAGGCTCGCGCACATCAATAAGCTGGAAATCTTTGTTTTCAAGAATTAACTGGTGAAGCTCTTTAGGGGTTATTTGCTTTATTTTTGTTTCATTTCGATCATTTTTACCCACTTCGCAAAAAAGATCGTAATCGATTAATTCTTGGATGGGTTTTTGGCTTTCATTCTTTCGGATTTTCACTGTCTTGGTTTCAAAACGTAAGGCATCAAACAAAAACAACTTTCCGGATAAGAGCTCTCCGATACCCGTAATTACTTTGATTACCTCACTAGCTTGTAGACTGCCAATAATTCCTGGCAATACACCGATAACCCCACCTTCGGCACAATTTGGTACTAAATCAGGAGGAGGAGGTGACGGAAATAGATCGCGATAATTCGGACCATTGTGTCCTTCTCGTTTTGGATGATTAAAAACCGAGACCTGTCCTTCAAACCCGTAAACAGACCCGTATACATTTACCTTTCCCAAAATAACGCAAGCATCATTTATTAAATAGCGTGTGGCAAAGTTATCCGTACCGTCGGCCACGATATCATAGTCCTTTATGATATCCAGCGCATTCTGCGAGTGCAGCCGTGTTTGATACGCTGTTAATTTAATGTGCCGGTTTAGTTTTTCAAGCTTTTCTAACGCAGCCTGTGCTTTCGGTTTTCCAATATCATCTTCGGAGAACAGTACCTGACGCTGTAGGTTAGATTCTTCCACCACATCAAAATCTACTATTCCTAGGGTACCTACACCAGCTGCTGTAAGATACTGAAGGAGAGGAGCACCTAGGCCTCCAGCTCCAACTACCAGAACCCGGGCATTTTTTAATTTACGCTGCCCAGTGATGTTGAATTCAGGCAGTACAAGATGGCGGCTATAACGTGCTACTTCTTCTTTACTGAAATTCATTTAGGGTATTCTTTTATTCAGTTTACAACGCTTCTTTATTACTCAAATCTTTTGATTACCAAGTCTGAAACGGTGTTTCCAATAGATAGAGAAGAAGTAGCCGCAGGAGAGGGCGCGTTACAGACGTTTATTGCTTGCTCATTTTCTAAAATTAAAAAATCATCGATCAAACCCCCGGTTCTATCACAGGCTTGTGCGCGTACACCAGCACCCCCGGGTACAAGATCTTTTGATTCAATGGAAGGCATAAGTTTTTGGAGGGCTTTAGTGAAAGCTGATTTAGAAAACGACCGATAGAGCTCGCCAACACCTGTTTTCCAGTATTTTCCCGCTACTTTTTGAAATCCTGGCCAGGTCAGAGATTCTATCAGTTCTCCAAAATGAATGTCACTTCTTTTGTACCCTTCGCGTTTGAAAGCAAAAACGGCATTCGGTCCGGCTTCAATACCTCCATTTATCATTCTGGTAAAGTGTACGCCTAAGAATGGAAAATTTGGATCCGGTACCGGGTAGATCAAATTATTGACTAAATGCTGCTTCTCCTCGGTAAGTTCAAAATACTCACCTCTAAATGGAATGATCTTAACATCTAATTTCTGCTCGGTAAGTTTGGCGATTTTATCAGAATATAGTCCGGCACAGCTAACCACAAGTCTGGCGTTGTAAGATGCTCGGGTGGTCACTACAGTGGAACCCGTATTTGTTTGTTGAATATCCAATACCTTTTCTCCCAACTTGAGAAGGCCTTCATACTGCTCAAATAACTTGGCGTATTTAATGCATACTCCCCGATAATCAATAATGCCCGTCTGAGGAACGAATATGGCTTCTACACCACTTACGTAGGGTTCGTGTTCTCTTAATTCCTCGGCAGAAATTAGTTTCAATCCCTCCAGCCCGTTTTCTTCACCTCGTTTGGCTAATTGGTGTAGGTATGGCTTCTCCTCATTACGGGTAGCTACTACTACTTTACCACACAACTCATACGCTACCTCATGTTTCTGGCAAAAATCAATCAGCATGTGATATCCTGTAATGCAATTAGTGGCTTTCAAGCTGCCCGGCTTATAATACAAACCGGAATGAATAACCCCACTATTATGACCAGTCTGATGAGCAGCTACCTGGTCTTCTTTGTCAATAACTATGACACTAAGTGCTCTATTTTTTTCTTTGATCTTCAGTGCGGTAGCTAAACCTACTATACCTGCACCAATGATCACCACATCGTATTTCATAAATCACCTTTAGCACAGCGAAATTAAGAGCTTGTCAAGTATATAAAAAGAAAGGCCATCTACTAATTCAGTAGATGGCCGGTAGCTCGGCGAAAAAGCTATGATCAGATGTCTGTTCTCACTTTAGGGGAAGCAGCCCGGATCTCATCATTAGCATAATCTGCATATTTCTTAAAATTTTCGTTGAATGCCTCAGCGAGCTGATTAGCTTTCTTGTAGTAGCCTTCATCATCTTGCCAAGTTTCGCGTGGACTTAGTACTTCAGAAGGTACATTGGGGCATGTGGCCGGTATTTCAATGTGGAAGATGGAATGTTTGCGATAGCCCACATTATTTAGCGTACCTTCCAATGCAGCGGTTATCATAGCCCTGGTTAACGGTAGCTTCATACGGGACCCTTTACCATATGGTCCTCCGGTCCAGCCGGTGTTCACTAACCACACATTTACATCATATTTTTCCATTTTTTCACCGAGCATTTCGGCATATTTAGTGGGGTGTAACGGTAAAAACGGGGATCCAAAACACGCGCTGAAGGCGGTTTGAGGCTCTGTAACACCAGCTTCAGTACCTGCTACTTTAGCCGTGTAGCCTGATATGAAATGATACATGGCCTCTCCTTTATTCAGCCGCGAGATAGGAGGTAAAACCCCATAAGCATCACAAGTCAAAAAGAAGATATTTTTAGGAATACCACCAATAGAATGGTCTACTGCATTATCTATGTAATGTATAGGATAGGCAGTACGGGTATTTTCAGTGACCGATGTATCAGTGTAATCGACCTCTCTCGTGCCTTCATGGAATCTTGTATTTTCTACAATAGAACCGAACTTAATCGCATCGAAGATCTGGGGTTCTTTTTCTCGACTTAGATCAATCACTTTGGCATAGCAGCCGCCCTCAAAATTAAATACATTAGTATCTGTCCACCCGTGCTCATCATCACCGATTAAACCTCTATTCGGATCTGCGGATAAGGTAGTCTTTCCTGTACCGGATAATCCAAAGAAAATAGCAGTATCATGCTTTTTATGACCAATGTTGGCCGAGCAGTGCATGGATAACACGTTATGATCATTAGGGAGAAGAAAGTTTAACACTGAAAATATACCTTTCTTCATTTCTCCGGCATACGCTGTGCCACCAATCAAGATCATTCGCTTGCTGAAATTGATAACGGCGAAGTTATCTTGCCGGGTGCCATCTGCCTTGGGATCAGCTTTAAAATCCGGATCACAAATAATAGTGAAATTAGGGTCGAATTTTTCTAGTTTATACCTGCTGGGCCTGATGAACATGTTATGACAAAATAGATTATGCCAAGCTTTCGTGTTGATTACACGGAGGTTTAGCCTGTAAGTCTTATCAGCACCTGCATAAGCATCTCGCACGTAGAGGTCTTTACCTTCCAGATTCTTGACCATTTTATCCAGGATCTGGTCGAACTTTGATTCTGATAGGGGTATATTTATATCACCCCACCAAACGGTATCCCTGGTTTTATCATCTTCTACTACAAATCGATCTTTTGGTGATCGGCCTGTAAATTTTCCGGTATCACAACATATTGAACCATTATCCGCCAAGTGACCTTCACCGTTTAACAAAGCCTTTTCAATAAGCTGCGCCGGTGTTTGATTCCAATAAACAGTACCAGCGTTAGTAATACCATAAGCGTTCAGTCCCTTCACGTTCGATTTTAACCCCTTTTCCTCCATAGTGATTTGATGGTTTTATTTTTTAAAAATCCAAAATAGGCCGACAAAACTAGTGAATAAAACTAACTGATTATAGCAATAATGTGAGTTTCAAACGATTGCGAAATCGTAGGGAAGTTACCGCTTCATCCTGGTAATTGGCCTGAGAAATAAAAAAGATTTGGTACAGTAGCTTTGAACAACTATTTTCAAAGTTTAGCTAACTTTTTACTTGATGGACAAC
>JBCCSU010000039.1:0-23866 GCA_039199635.1 Bacteroidota bacterium
CTAATACTAATATTTCAGAGTTGCGTGGTTCGAGTCTAGTAGATAATCTGGGTGAGCTACCAGGGTCAACTAAAGAATTAGATAATATCTCCAAATTATGGCCGGGATTAACTTTTAAAGGTCAAGATGCCACCGAGGCAGCTTTTCGAAAACATGCACCATCTGCCGGTATCATACATTTGGCCACACATTCGCTGGTAGATCATAATAATCCAATGAATAGTGTAATCGTTTTTTCAGAAAATAATCAGAACGAAGAAGATGGATTACTCCATACCTACGAATTATTGAACATGAAGCTCAATGCCAGCCTGGTTACATTGAGTGCATGCAATACCGGGGTAGGTAAATACTACGAAGGTGAGGGTATGATCAGTCTAGCTACAGGCTTTAACATGGCTGGGGTAGACAATATAGTCATGAGTCTATGGCCGGTACCTGACCAAACTACTTCTGTAATAATGACCAGTTTCTACAGCTATTTGCAGAAGGGTAAAGAGGTTTCCGAAGCACTCAGACAGGCCAAGCTTGATTTTATTTCAAGTCAAGATGAAAATCTTAAGCATCCATATTATTGGGCTGGGTTTGTGGTAAGTTCGGACAAATGGAATACCGGGGAGGCCGACCGTAGTTGGATATGGTTATTGTTAATTGTATTTCCAGTAGCCGTCGTGCTGACTATTTGGAAGAAAATAAGATAGCCTTTCACAAAGCATTAAGCTATAGGAATTTACTACCCCTTTACTTGTCATACTGAAACTCTTCACTTCGATTTCGGGGCGTAAGTTTCATACTCCTTATCCTATCCTCGACCTCTACATGAATAATGTTAATCTGGTCATCAAAAAAATCTAAAAGAATATCACTGTGTACCTTAATGCTTTTTAACTTCTTAACTTTTTCAATTTCTATATAGCAAAGAATGGCATCACCCTCAATTTCATGCCCGAGATATTTATAAGAAGCTTCTTTCCCGTTAACCTCGAATTTTAATCTCTTCAATAAATAAGCTTCCGCCATATCATCCAGTGTTGAACCATTGTCTGGTACAGTAATATCCAACTCTGGCAATCCAAGATCTAGTCTGATTTCACTCTCAAGATCATCCAGAAAAATACGCTGAATGATCTCCAGTGATTTTGAAGATGGATCATATTCAATTTCACATATGCTTACATGCAATGGGTGGAGAACTGACAGTAGCATTGCCGCCATTGAAATTAAAATCTTAAGCATTGATGTAATTCTTTAGTAAGGGATCAAAATTATAATTTATACTTGTGGGCTAAAACAAAACTGGTCATATGTCCGAATTTAGTTTGTATTTCCAACTCGGAATGGAGCACATCCTCGATACGAATGGCTATGATCATATTTTGTTCGTTATTGCCTTATGTGCCGTTTACGTTATTTCTGACTGGAAACGAGTGCTTATCCTTATTACAGCATTCACTATAGGACATTCTATAACATTGGCTCTGGCCACTTTAAACATCATAAAATTTAACTCCGACCTCATAGAGTTTTTAATACCGTTAACCATTTTTTTGACCGCTTTTTCTAATCTTTTTAAAAAAGAGAATAGTTTCAAAGCACGCAAAATTCAAACCAATTATCTCTTAGCTGTTGTTTTCGGTTTGATCCATGGTTTGGGTTTCTCTAATTTCTTAAGAAGCATTTTGGGAAAAGATAAAAGCATTTTTACGCAACTCTTAGCTTTCAATATCGGCTTAGAGATTGGCCAGATCATTATCGTGGCTATTTTTCTGGGCGCTACATTGATTTTAGTCGATCTCTTAAGAGTAAAACGAAGAGATTGGAAGTTGATAATCTCATCAGCAGTAGGAGGTATAGCCTTGGTATTGCTGTTTGAAAGTAAATATTGGTAATATATAACTAAATAAATTATGAAGAAGATTTTACTTGGATTGGTTGGGTTATTCCTGTTGCATATGACCGTAGCACAGGATAACCAGTGGAAGGGAAAATTTGAGCAATTAGGCACCAACTTGCCTACGCCCAATGAATACCGCACCGGCAGCGGGGCTCCTGGCAACGCGTACTGGCAGCAAAAGGCTGACTACGACATGGAAATTGAGATCGATGATGAAAATCAGCGACTCTCCGGTAAGGAAAGTATCACCTATTTCAACAACTCCCCGGACGCATTAAAGTATCTATGGCTGCAGCTTGATCAAAATGTTCGTGAACGTGAGACCAACTCATTAAAAACCAGAAATAGCGCCTTGAGGGATTCTCTACCTGCCAAATCCGCTGCTGCTAGTCTGGGCTTTATTGATTATGATGGCGGTTTTAAAATACAAACTGTGACGGATGCCGCCGGTAAACCTCTATCTTATACTATCAACAAAACCATGATGAGGATTGACCTACCTGCGCCTTTAAAATCAGGTGGAAATGTGAAATTCAATATCGAGTGGTATTATAACATCAACGATAGAATGCAATTGGGGGGCCGTGGGGGCATGGAATATTTTCCCGAGGACGATAATTACTTGTATACTATTGCACAATTCTTCCCAAGAATGGCCGTATATGATGACTATGAGGGATGGCAAAACAAACAGTTCATGGGTCGCGGTGAATTTGCCCTAACTTTTGGAGACTATAACATGAAAATTACGGTACCCGCAGACCACGTAGTAGCGGCATCAGGTATGCTTCAAAATGCTAAGGAAGTACTTACTAAAGAGCAGCTTAACCGATATGAACAAGCTAAAACATCTTTTGATAAGCCGGTCATTATTGCCACCCAAGCTGAAGCCGTAGAAAGGGAAAAAAGCAAATCTAAAAAAACTAAGACCTGGGAATTTTATGCTGAAAATGTACGCGATGTAGCCTTTGCCACTTCTCGTAAATTTATTTGGGACGCGCAGGCTGTTAAAGTGGGTAACAACACACCGCTAGCGATGTCTTACTACCCAAAAGAGGGTAATCCACTTTGGGAAAAAGAATCCACCTTAGCCGTTAAAAACACCCTAGAGGTTTATTCAAAGTATACTATTGATTACCCCTACCCACAAGCTACGTCTGTCCATTCTGCCAGTATAGGCATGGAGTATCCTATGATCTGTTTCAATTTCGGGCGGCCAAACAAAGACGGAACATATTCGGATAGAACGAAGTACAGAATGATAGGTGTGATTATTCATGAAGTGGGCCATAACTTCTTCCCGATGATCATCAATTCAGATGAACGCCAGTGGACCTGGATGGATGAAGGTTTAGATACATTTATGCAATACAGGACCGAGCAAGAAGCCTATGAGAATTTCCCTTCAAGAAGAGGGCCTGCCGATAAGATAGTACCGTACATGAAGATGGATAAAAACTTGATCCGCCCTATCATGACTAATTCCGAGCAAGTCACGAATCTTGGCTGGAATGCGTATGCTAAACCAGCTACAGCACTTAATATTCTAAGAGAAACGATCATGGGTCCTGAGCTATTTGACAAAGCCTTTAAGGAATATGCTCAACGTTGGGCTTTTAAACATCCGAAACCTGCCGATTTCTTCCGTACTATGGAGGATGCATCAGCCATAGATCTAGACTGGTTTTGGAGAGGTTGGTTCTACACGGTGGATAACGTAGACGTTACGGTGAGCGATGTAAAGTGGTTTAGAATGCGTTCTGAAGAAGCGGATATTGAGAACAAAGGGAAAAAAGTTAAAAAAGGCGACCTTAATGCTACGAACACCGAAGGTGAAATGATGGATTTTGGTGATTCACCGGAGCCGTTCTCTCTGGTGGAGACTGATCCAAGATACTATGGTGAGTTCCAGAATAGAGTAGATGATAAAGCCATCATGGCCAAATTTGCTGACAAAAACTTCTACCAAGTAAAATTTGAAAACAAAGGTGGCCTTGTCACTCCTTTAATTGTGGAGTTTACTTTTGAAGATGGTAGTAAAGAGGTAGAACGCATCCCGGCAGAAATATGGAGGTACAATGAGCAGTCTGCCACAAAGGTTTTTGCCTTTGACAAGCAAGTCACTAACATCGTTTTTGATCCAAATAAAGAAACGGCTGATACGAACGAGGAAGACAACGTATTCCCTAGGAAAGCTGAATCTTCTAAGTTTGATGAGTTTAAGGAGAAAAGTGGGAGATAAATAAAATCTTAGCTATCCAATTAAAAGCCCTTGGAGTTAATCTCCAAGGGCTTTTTGCTTTAAGTCCCAATTTAGGAGTTAAGTTAAGATATCTGAATATGCTCATTCATCTAATGCTCAAAAGCCGCAACTGACTACCTCACAAGCAAAACAAACTATTCAAATTCGTTTTGAACCGTGGTGGGTAATGCAACAGGTTCGTTATTATCGCTAGTCTGGTTTGTATTTTCTGCTGGCGCAAACAAAAGAGTTAGTAAAAGAATTAAAGTCAGTGTCATATTTCAATTTAAGCAGTTAAAAGTCATAGTTAAATTTCTCAGATTTATTTCCCAGGATTGAGAAAAAGGCATCGGATTCCAGGTATACAGCAAACCTGACCATCTCAAAGTTCCTCGTTAAGAGCATAAACCTCAGAATCAGCGCTGAGTCTTTCAAGAATTCTATCTCTGTTCTCACTCTTTATACTCAAAGCTCCTTCTTCATCACCTTGTAATTTTTTAATTTTTGCCAATTCAATGTAAGCTCGTAAGTCTTGTTCTCCTCTCTTATCCATAGATTTTTCATGATCACTGATTATCTCGTATAAAAGTTTTTCCGCCCTTTTATATTTCTTCAGCCCCACCAATGCTGTCACCAAATCGTTTTTTGCTTTGATAAGCCTAACCAAGTCATTTTGGACATACTTCTTACGGTAATTAACCAGACTGTCAAATTTAAATTCGGCTGTTTTAAAGTCTTTGGTTTCATTAAATGTGCGGGCATAATTTTTATAATAAACAAGCCTACTGGCGGGCAATACGCCCGCCTTATTGGCCCTAAGCCAGAGGTCTTTAAATTTTTCACGGGCATATATATAGTCCCCACGCTTTAACCGAATCAATGTCAGATTATTAATGTTATCCAGCGTGGCCAAATTGTTTTCACCAAAGAGTTTAAGGTTAATGGCTAAGGCCTTCTCAAAATAGTGTTGCGCTGAATCTAACCTATCAAGGTCCATATGAAAAATACCTATAAAATTTGCTAAGGTCGCAAAATCATTTTTCCTGATCTTATCATAATCATTCTCCAAAAAAATCTGGTAAGAAGAAGTATAAAGCGAATCTATCTTGGGTTCATAACCTTTCACATCATAATAGCATAAGAACCTGGCGTAAAACGTTTTCTTTATGGCTAAAAATATCGGAGCCGTTGATTCGGGCACTGCCGCTATGGACTTTTCATAGTATTCAATGGCTGTAGTGTAATTTCTTCGATTAGCCTCTAGCCAGGCTACGCGGCCATAGATATTTGAAAGAGTATAATCATAATTTTCATTTTGAGCCGCAAACTGTTCGTTGAGGCCAAGGTAATAATAGGCAGAATCTAGGTTATTTAAATCTAAATAGATATCTACTAGGTTTCCATATACCCTGAATAGATTTTCCCTGGCATCTTTGTACTCAAGATCAGCCGATTCAAATACAGCTACTGATCTAGAAAAATAGCGTTTGGCTAATTGCTGTTCATTAAAACCATAATAGATTTCACCAATAAGATTCAGAAATTTGCTTTGGATAATTGGGTCAATATCACTTTCAGATAATAAGGTATCTCCAATAACCAGGAGATCAAACGCATCAAGCGTATCTCCTTGGGAATGTGCCGGATATGCAAGTTCAAATATACCTAAGAACGCATTCAACGTACCTTCGGCAATATCCTTTTCTGCAAGAATTCTTTGGCTTGTATTTCTCTCTTGCCATATATACGCTGCTATGGATGCAATAAGCATAAGAACGATGGCCGAAGCACTACCCACTTTCAACCTATTTCTGGATACAAATTTCTTAAAAGCGTAAAGATTATTTCCCTTAAATGCCGTAACAGGTTTCCCCTTAAAAAAGCGCTGAATATCATTCAATAACTCACTTACATTCGAATATCGATCTTTGCGTTCTTCCCTTAAAGCAAATTGACTGATGGCGGTAAGATCTGAATCAGTTTCTAAATCTAAAAGCAGTAATTCTAATACTTTACCAAGTTGGTAAACATCACTCCTAACATCTACCAACTCGTTATTCAACTGCTCAGGACTAGCGAACTTGGGCGTAAGTACTTTTTGCCCTCCTAAAGTGAAATCCGACTCAGCACCATCACTTACTAACTTGGCAATACCGAAGTCCATAAGCTTCACTTCTCCGCTTTCATTAACCAGTATGTTAGAAGGCTTGATGTCTCTATGAATAATTAAATTTTGATGAGCAAACTCAACTGCCTGACAGGCTTTAATGAATAATTGAAGCCTTTCGGTTAAGAGAAGATTGTTCTCTTGACAATACTCCACAATATCTCTCCCCTCAATCAGTTCCATTACAAAGTAAGGCCGGCCATCTGAGGTAACTCCTCCGTCATGGATCTGTCCCACATTCGGATGTTTTAGCCGAGCCAGTAGGTTACGTTCCTGCCTGAAGCGTCTGATGATATCGTCCGTATCCATACCGCGCTTCAGCACTTTTACCGCTACCTCTTGATCAAAAACCCCATCTGTCCTTGAAGCGCGATATACTACTGCCATCCCTCCTCTGCCTATCTCTTCTAGTAGCTCATACTTACCTATTGCAGGGAAATCTTCTGTGTTATCTACGTCTGTATCAGAAGTTAATTGCTCGCGTAGCTGGGTGAGTAAGCTTTGTTCATCAACATTACTTAAAACTAATGTTTTTACCTCCTCCAGTAAATCCGGACTTAGCGTAAGTTGATTTTCCAGATAAGATACACGTTCTTCTGATGGGATTTTTAGCGCTTCACTGTACCAGTACTCTACATCTTTTAGATTAGCCATAACTATAAAGAAGTTGAAGCTTTTATTCCATTAAAAACTAATTAGTCAACATAAACATTATAAAAGCTTATTTATGCAATTTTCTTAATTGATCTTGACAAATAGGCTCTTGCAAAATTCCATTTCCGTTTTACCGTAGCAGGCGAAATACCTATAACCGCAGCGGTCTCTTCAATGGTCATATCTGAAAAGAAGCGGCACTCCACCACTTGTGACATTACCGTATCCTCGGCCTCCAGCTTTTTTAGTCCTATCAACACCCCTTCAAGGTTCTCTAAATTATTGCGCGCCTCTACTACCGGAATTTGTATATGATCACCGATCTCCGTAAAGTCTCCTTTACGTTTTTGCGCTTGCCTTTTCTCCAGGTAATCATGAAGTACATAGCGCATGGCCCTGCCACACAAACGATAGAAATGGAGCTTATTCAATGGAGTTAGTTCTTTGTTACTCAGGATCTTTAAGTAAGATTCATGGACCAAGGCCGTAGTGTTAAGCGTATGAGCATTTCTCCAGTTGAACTTGATATGATGTGCCATGGATTTCAGCTCATTATATACCTGCTCAAATAGCGTTTGAATACTGTCCTGCTCACCTTCCGATGCCTTAATAATTAGCTCTACT
Source organism: Bacteroidota bacterium (assembly GCA_039199635.1). Lineage (GTDB taxonomy): Bacteria > Bacteroidota > Bacteroidia > Cytophagales > Cyclobacteriaceae > Fulvivirga. The sequence continues at coordinate 7,582 of JBCCSU010000039.1, forward strand.
ACACCTGTCTTCATGTTGGTATTTAAAAAATCAAAACTTTTTGAGCCTTTTCCTACTCCAAATCGGAAATAGAAAACAAAGATTAATATAATGAAAAAACTACTATTTATGACAATGCTGGTACTAGGTGCTTCCATTGGTCAAGCTCAATATTACGGATTTAGAGGCGGCTTCAATTTAGCCAACCTCGGCGCAGATGCCGAAAACAATAGCTTTCGGCCAGGTTTTCACATAGGCGCTTACTACCAAGTTACTTTTAGTGATAAGATACTTTTTGAGCCAGAGCTACAGCTTTCACTTCAAGGTTCTAATTCAGATGACGACACCATAGATCAGTCCATAACCATGCTCAACATACCGCTACTGGCAAAGTACTTGGTAAATGATGAGCTTTCTATAAATGCCGGCCCTTATCTAGGTCTTATCATGGGGGCAGAAGCGAAATCAGATGCTGATGATTTTGACAACAAAGACCTCTTCAATGCTTTGGATTATGGACTTGGTTTAGGTGCCTCTTACGAACTACCTTCTGGAATTAACCTATCCGTCCGCTACTTATTAGGGCTTGCCGATATTAGCGATGATGAGTCAGGAACAGAGACGGTGATCGTAGATAATTTCCCGATAGAAGTAGAGGTAGAAGAGCAAAGGATCACAAATCAAGTGATTCAGTTTTCCGTAGGCTACTTGATCAATAAATAAAATATACGGCTATGAAATTAAATAAATTCACTGTTTTAGTAATGGCTATAATTTCTGTGGTATCGCTTTCGTGCGGGGATGACGACAGCGAAACGCCACAGAACCCTAACTTGATTGATACATCGGGCGGCACAGTAACAAGTGTCAATAATGATCTTACTATCAACATCCCGGCAGGGGCCTTGTCCGCACCCACTGAAATTACCGTTGTAGAGACCACAGCTCATCCAACAGGTAACATTGGAGTAGTTTATGACCTGGGTCCGGACGGCACAAAATTCAATAGTCCAGTGTCACTCACTTTTGATTACGATCCTACTGAAATACCAACAGGAGGTGACGAAAATGATTTGGTTATCGCCTTTGCGGAAAGTGGAAACTGGATTCCTTTGAGTAGTAATACAGTTAATACCAGTAACAATACGGTCACGGCCACAACGGATCACTTTACGCCATTTACCGTCTTTTTGCCAACAAGTGGCGGAATAGAAGGCGAACCACCGACTCAATTGTTCTACAACCCTGATAGCTACCCTTTTGTACCCAATCAGGCGTATGAAACACCAGGGGCCAGTGCAGTGGGCAGCGGCTCCCTGGTTTTTAGTATAAGTAATGTTGATCCGGATTTTACCAGCGAGAATTTTACAATAAACTCAGAAAATGGACGGATTTCTCTCACCAATCTAACTAACGATGCCGATGAAATTAAACTTGATGTTACCGTGGCTAATGACGATGGTTCCTTTACTACACAGGATGCTATGACCTTCAATCTGGCCACTCTAAACTATACCCCGGAAAAAGATGCTCTTTTCCCAGGAACTATTTTTGACTCGGGACTTCCTGAATCGAATAACATCCCTGAGAACTATGAATTCTTTCTTACTAATCTTCCTACAGAACTTGAAGGTTCAGAGTTAGCCATCGATACCCAAACGGGTCAGGTCACTGGCACGATAAATGAGAACGTAGCACCCGGTACTTATCAGTTGGAAGTAACATCAGCAAACAGGGATAACTGGAGTTTACTTTTTCCTAACGTCATAACGTTTGATGTGGTAGACCCACCTGCGGATATTGCTTACCCTCCGGCCATGACTACTCTAACCGCAAGTGAAACTTTTGACAGTGGCATGCCAACGCTTTCAGGAGAAGCTCCATTCACTTTCGAGCTAGGGCAGATAGCTGACGGATTGGGAAGCACTCAGTTTAATATGGATGCTTCTAGCGGACAATTTACCGGCACTATAGCGAATGATGCCGTAACAGGCACCTATTTATTTGATGTAATCGTCAGTAATAGAGGCGGAGAAGTAGTATTTGAAGAAGCAGTGTCCTTTACTCTTGAAGAAGCGGATGTGACACTACCAACTAATATCAGCTATGATGTTTCAGGTGACTTTTTTACGTATACAGGTGGAGAAACAACCCGGATTGATATTGTAGAAGGAAGTAATAATCAGCTTACTTATTCTTTAGTCGTATTTCCATCTATTTCTACAGGAATAGACATAGATGAAAACGGTAATATCTTAATCAATGATGGGCTTGTAAATGCTAATGGCCGGGGGTACTACACGCTAAGTGTAACCGCGAGTAATGGTACGGAAGAGGAAACTTTCGAAGAAGTGGTAATAATTCGTGCTTATAATAGTTTTGATCCCTATACCTTGGAGTACGATCCAAGATTTTCTCAAATAAGCGCTTTTAATCCGGAGGTACTAACCGCCACTACAAACGCCCAGGTAAACCCAATGGATAACTCTACTCTCACTATTGAAAAAGTATATGATCAATTTGGTACTGATAGGACGGCAGAGCTAACACAACAGAATATTCTTACTATAGCCAATAATGGAAACTTGACTTTTGATGGCACCGGACAGCAAATAATAAGTGATAATTTTCTGTATTTCTATGTAGACGTAAGGGTGAACGGCCAGAGCGGCAACCTAGTATACCGAGCAGTAGCTGTTTTTGGGCCGGAATAACAGCTAAGACTTTAAACATCAAGAATGAGGAAAACCTGAAAGACGGCTTTCCTCTCATTTTCAAAATCAAATCCTTATGAAAAAATTAGCTTTAATATTATTTATACTAACACCAGTAGTATCCATATCCCAAGAGCTCAAACTTAAGTTTAAGCAAGAACTACCTGATAAAGTATTGAATCTCTTTTCTGACGCTGAACTTAGACAGTTTTACATGACACCAGACGGTGATCGATTACTGCTAAATTCCGAGTCCGGCTATTTTATCTATGACTTGGAAAATCAAGGTAAGCTCATAGGGGAAGGAGTGCATGTGACTAAATCGAATTTTGTGGCACGCGGAGCTTCGAGTGGTACGGTTAGCCTGGAAGAGGGGGTGGAATACTATGTTTTTGAGAAACTTAGTATAGCACTTTTCTTGGACTGGAACCTTACCAAAAATATAATCAAGGCCGTTGACCTCAATACCGGAGAGGAACTCTATGTTTTAGATAACTACAGGTATACTACTTCTGTGAATAAGCAGATATTGAAAGCAGTGGCTAGCCTGGCGGCTACTCAGGCCACTCAGGCAGCTGTATTAAATTCAGGGATGACCGCTGGAACTCTCAGTATGAATACTTTGAGTTCTGAAATAGCGCAATCTCAGTACAACTCCGCCGGCTTTTCCACCTACGCTTCACCCTTGGACGAAGTAGCTCGATTTCTAGTAAAGACTGAGGGTGGCATAACATGCTTAGAGGTAAAGTCAGGTAAAGAATTATGGACCTATGAAAGCGATATTAACATTGGCTTTGCCGGTATGCCCGATAGTGAAAGTGTGGTGCTCGTAAACTTTAAGGAAAGTGAATTAAAAAAAAGTAAGAGATTGGTAGTTAAACTTGAAATAGAAACAGGTAAAGAAATATGGCAAGCTGAACCACTCAGCATTTTTAAAAGAGACCGTACCTACTTAGTAGGAGATAGATTGGTACTGGATTACTTTGGGGCAGAAGTATTGGACTTAAATACGGGTGAACAATTACTAGTATCTGCTAATCCTTTATCTGTGCGATCCGCGAATTTGATGGTCAAGTCATCAACTGCCACAACAGACCCGAGCTTGGTACATGATAACTATTTATATACTTCTACCTGGAGTACTTTTCCAAATAGCGGTAGTGGCAAAGCGAAATTCCAAAAATATGATCTTAAAACCGGCAAAAAGATATGGGAAACAAAGAAAGTGGCCAATGGTATAAGTGCTGTTATGGTCGATGATGACTATCTATACCTGCGAAAGGGCAAGGCATTTGGCGAGTCCTCCATTTTTGTGTTGGATACCAAGACGGGTAATCTAATCGCGGAAACTGAAAATGTGGACGGCTTTGTGTACCGAAAGGGAGCAGGTGATATACTAACCGATAAATACCTGTACAGAAGTGGAAAGAAAAGTATCTATGTCTTCGATAAACAGAATTGGAAAGTCATTAGCGAGTTTGACGGAAGGAATGCTAAAATAGGGAAATTGCAAGCTACCACTCCTGCCGGCAATAATCTCTTGCTTATCGGGGATAAAGGTATTGCATTTTTTTCCCCTGATGGCAAAATGCTCAACTCCGCCAACTTGGCCGTAGCATCTGCCGCCTGGAATGATAACAAATGCTTGGTTTTCACCGGAAACCGTACAGAAGTGTTTAACCTGAATACCGTGGAGAAGATACAGGACATACCAAATAGTATCACTAATGGAAGTATGTTTCTCATTTCAGACACAGGTGATAAGCTAAGCATAATCAATTCAAGAAATTCAAATATAGATTCACGTAGTTTAACTTTTTATCAAGAGTAGATACTCTTTGGGCGTATCCGGATAGATACACATCGGATCTTTATAAAAAGTTAGTGGTGTAGTGACACTTAAAAGGTCGCTACACCATTTTTATTTTATATCGTTTCACTCTTGGTTATCTGTAATTTTTATTACCTTTTAACTTATGTCAGTGTATTTGCGATGCCTTCTCATCCTGATAGGCGCTCTCCTTTCTTTTCCTAGCAGCGCTCAACTAGATATTACAGCGCAGTTCAGACCGCGGTTTGAAGTACGAAATGGATATACCACTTTGCCTGAAGATAATGATCAGCCCGCCTTCATTATCTCACAGCGCACTCGCTTAAATATTAATTATACCTATGATGAGCATCTGAGTGCTTATCTCTCAGCACAGGATATTCGTATTTGGGGCCAATCAGAGCCTATAGAACAAGATGCCGATCTGAACATTTATCAGGCCTGGCTTCGCTTCGAACCTACGAGCAATCTGGCCTTTAAGCTGGGAAGGCAAGAATTGGCTTATGACAATTACAAACTCATGGCCATAGCAGATTGGAGACAACAAGGCAGAACGCATGATGCCGCCTTGATAGAAATACAGTCAAATGACTCCACCTGGACGGCAGATGTAGCTTTAGCTCATAATCAAGATAGCGAAGTATTATTCAGAGATCTATATGACGGCAGAAATTATAAGAATTTACATCTGCTGCATGTAAATAAGCGATATCGTACATCGAACCTTTCATTCATACTAGTGAACATTGGTGAGCAGCAAGCAGATACTAGCGTACTATATACACAGACTTTTGGTTTTTATGCTGAAAAGGGGATCGGACGACTTTCACTCAATGGCCATGGTTATTACCAAATGGGAACGAGAACTGAGGATGTTGATGTAAGCGCTTATTGGTTGGCGGCTGAAGCGAATTATAAAGTAAATGATCATCTAAAATTAGCGATAGGTGCTGACATACTTTCCGGTACGCCTAGGCAAAACCTTAACGATCCTACTGCGGATACTGAAAACTTTGTGCCCTTATTCGCTCTGAGGCATAGGTATTTTGGCGTGCAGGATATGTTCTATTTCAATGGATTCAATGTACCTGTAGGATTAAAGGACTTTTACATTAGGGCTGAAAAAAGGATAAATGACAACTCATCCTTGAGATTAGATACGCACTCATTTTCAACATTTACTTCTCTTAATGATGTCAATGGGAGTGTTATGAAGAAAAACTTAGGACTTGAATTTGACTTGTTTTACACCTACAGGTATAACGACTACTTTTCGGTTCATGGAGGTTACGCTCAATTCTTAGCGACAGATACAATGGTGGCGTTGAAACAACGTGGAGAAAAGAATGAACTAGCCAACTTTTTTTATCTTACCGTAGACTTCAGGCCTCAACTTTTCTTCAAACCTTAAGAGGACTGATGTCAAACATAAAGACATGACGCTTGGCTTGGTTACGTGTGCGGAATACCCCTTACTTCCGGGAAGTGAACAATCCTTACTCCAAGAGTTAAGTTCAAAGATCTGGAATGCTATTCCGGTAGTTTGGTCCAAACCTCAACACCGACAAATATTAGATTTGTATTTTCTTAAATGCCTTCTGGTACCATTAAAATAGATGAGCTTCATCTGGTGTAAATGATATGCTTCATTTACACTAAGTTCGATAGCTTTGTTCTTCTTTAACAAAACTGATATGATAAAACGATTTATATTAATTGTCTCATGGGTATCTTTTTCCTCGGTAATCTTTGCCCAAGAGTGGGGCGGTAAGTTTGAGCAGCTAGGCCAAGAACTACCTACTCCAAACTCATACCGAACAGGCTCAGGCGCTCCTGGCGCTAATTATTGGCAACAGCGAGCAGATTACAAAATTGATGTCGAAATTAATGATGAAACCCAAGTACTCACGGGTTCTGAGACCATTACCTATTACAATCAATCGCCTGATGTACTTACTTACCTCTGGGTTCAACTTGACCAAAATGTAAGAGAAAAAGGAAACCTATCCGATATTACGAGTAACAGTACAATACGTGACTCTTTGCCTGCCAAGTTTTTTCCGGGAAGAGTAGGTGGTCAAGAGTATGAAGGTGGATATAAAATTAGCAATGTAAAGGCCGCTAATGGGCAGGCATTGAATCACACCATAAATCGCACTATGATGCGGATCGATCTGCCTCAGCCGCTAAATAGTGGACAGAACTTTACTTTTTCTTTGGACTGGTCCTACCAGATCTATGATAGAATGATGGTAGACGGCCGTGGAGGATATGAGTTTTTCCCGGAAGACGGTAACTATGCTTACACCTGTGCCCAGTGGTTCCCACGGATGGCGGTCTATGATGATTATGAAGGATGGCAGAACAAGCAGTTTATTGGCCGCGGAGAGTTTGCTTTGGTTTTTGGTAACTATGAGGTAAATATTACTGTACCCTCGGATCACATCGTAGCCGCCACTGGTGAGCTCCAGAACGCCAAACAAGTACTATCGAAAAAACAGCTTAACCGGTTCGAACAAGCTCAAACCACGTACGATAAACCTGTTTTCATAGTAACGCAAGAGGAGGCCGAGGAAAATGAAAAAGAAAAATCAAAAAAGAAAAGTACGTGGAAATTCAAAGCAGATAATGTTCGTGATTTTGCTTTTGCTTCCTCCAGAAAATACATTTGGGATGCACAAGCGGTTAAATTGAATACTACCACCCCATTAGCGATGTCATTTTATCCCAAAGAAGGCAATCCACTGTGGGCTGATGAGTCGACCAAAGCTGTAAAAAACACCCTGGAAGTATACTCTGAGCGAACGTTTGACTACCCGTATCCAGTAGCCATTTCGGTAAATGCAGCAAACCAAGGCATGGAATATCCCATGATCTGCTTCAATTACGGTCGCCCCAGAAACGGTCAGGTGAGCGCAAGGCTTCTTGATGGAACCGTGAGTGTGATCGTACATGAAGTAGGTCATAATTACTTCCCGATGATCGTAAATTCAGATGAACGTCAGTGGACTTGGATGGATGAAGGCCTTGACACATTCCTTGAGCGCGAAACAAAGAGAGAGCGCTATCCTGATTTAGACATTAATTGGGGAAGCCCAAAAGGCATAGTCCCTTACATGAAAGCCGAAAAAAGTACTATCAGGCCTATTATGACGAATTCCGAACAGGTGAGAAGGTTTGGTTACAATGCTTACGGTAAGCCTTCAGCCGCACTTACGCTTCTTAGAGAGACGATAATGGGTCCGGAATTATTTGACAAAGCACTGAAGGAATATGCCGAACGCTGGATGTTTAAGCACCCTAAACCCGCGGATTTCTTCCGCACTATGGAAGATGCTTCAGGAGTTGATCTGGATTGGTTTTGGCGAGGATGGTTCTACACCGTAGATAATGTGGACGTAGCGGTTAATAATGTAAAATGGTATAGAATGCGCTCCGAGGAAACCACTATCGAAAATAAAGGTAAAAAAGTTAAAAAAGGAGACCTCAATTCAGCGAGCTCAAAGGATAAGATGATGGATTTTGGAGACTCCCCCGAACCATTTTCATTAGTAGAAACCGATCCAAGGTACTACGGAGAGTTTCAAAATAGGGTCGATGATCAGGCAATCATGGCCAAGTTCGAAAATAAGAACTTTTACGAGGTAGAATTTGAAAATGAAGGAGGATTGGTTACACCACTGATCGTAGAATTTACTTTTGAAGATGGTAGTAAAATGGAAGAGCGTATTCCAGCAGAAATCTGGCGATATAATGAACAAAAAGCCACTAAAGTATTTGCCTTTGATAAAGTGGTCACAAATATTGTAGTAGATCCTAATCAGGAAACAGCTGATACCGATACGGCTGATAATGTGTTCCCCAGACCGATGGAAGAGGAATCCAAATTCGATAAGTTCAAAGAGGGAGCAGGCGAATAGCGCGTGATAGAACACCATTAAAATCAAAAGCCCTTTTCAAATTGAAAAGGGCTTTTTTATGTGATAAATAAGATAATAAGCTGTCTTTAGGTTAGTATCTGATCTACCAAATCTTGCATAGAGAAGTGTAACTTGGCCAAATAGTGACGAAAAACAACTACAATAAACCGTTTTAGATGGTGAGAAATTGTTCTATAGTGTTATACGTCTTGGAAGAGCCTTATCAAGAAAGAGATTTTCCTAATTTTTGATCGACTTCAAAAAACAAACGCTATTCTTCAGTTAGAGTTGGGTTAGATTTACCAGAGAGTAATTCAGAAACAACCTGAGTATTCTCAAACTGTTCAAAAAGTATTTTAAGGAAAACGGTGATAGGGATAGACATAATAAGACCTGGAATTCCCCATATGTAACCCCATAGCATGAGCATGATCAAGATAGTAATCACGTTAATAGAAAATGATTTTCCCATGAAAATGGGCTCCAAAATTCCCCCAAATAAAACTTGAACTCCTGTAATTACAAGAGTGAAAAACAACAAAATAGAAGTAGCCTCTATTTCTACAAAAGCAAAAACGGCAAGAAGTACCACTGTAATTACCGAGCCTATCATTTGAAGAAAATTGATAGCAAAAGCAAACAAACCCCAGAAAATAGGAAAGCTCACATCAAATGCCCAACAAGCAATCCCAATTCCTACTCCAGTAAATAGACTTATGAAAAACTTAACCTTAATGAACTTAATCAAGTCCTTTTCTACCTTCATAAAAGTTTTGACCGATGAAAAATGATGCTTTAAAATGGTGTTATTCAATACCTTTTGCATGTCTATAGAACCAGCTAAAAGAAGTACTACGAAGAATACGGTAACGAGTGTCATGGACAACACATCAGAAATAAAACCAACGGTAGGCACGAAATTTTTGATGATATTATCTTTTTGGATCAGCGAACTAAGTATATCCTCTTGCTGAAGAAAGCTTACCCCAAAAAACTCTTCCACTGTGACCAAAAGATTAGCGAGTTTAAACTTTGCCTTATCAAAAAAAGCATTGTCTGTAGCCAGTATTTCGCGGCTGGAAAGCTGAATTAACTCTCCGCTTAATTTGAAAAAGGTAGCAATGATTAGGATCACAATAACTATACTCAAAATCCTAGGTACACTTTTTCTCTTTAGCCATCTCATTAAGGGCAGGAAAAGTAACGCTATGAACATGGAGGAAAACAATGGAATAAATATAAAAGAGAGTGTTTTAAGCAAGTAAAACACTAGCGGCACCACCAGAAGCAGGAGTAAGATATTGGTAGTTTTTCTATCGTTCATGACTTATAAAATTGAATAACTAAAAACGGGTAATCGCGGTTCACTCTAACATCATTTCTAAAGAAAAACAGTGGTGAAGTTAATCTTTTTCTTGGCGCTTGACACATAACGATCCGACCTCAGGGAAAGACATTATCTAAATTTATTTTGACTTAATTATTTACTTGCCAAATCATTTAATCTATAGCGAAACCTATTTCTAATTGAGTTAGCTTTTGGGTAATAAAAGTTTACTTGCAGCAAGAAAACTTTGTAGTTATCGAATTAAAACCTTCTATGTATTTCTTACTAAGAAATTGGCTTATAACTGGCTAGCCTGGTTGTGAGTTGGAAAACCGTTAAAAGTTAGATAATCTAGTAGTCTATGAAGTTAGCATCATTCTCAATTAACAGGGCATTAATCTTGTTTATTGGTATCATCATTTTTCTTGCGGTTACTAATTTTTCGGTAATACGCTTTTTCAAAAGTACTCAAGAAATGGACGCTCTGGTGATCAATAGTGCCGGGCGTAACAGAGCGCTTTCTCAACAGATAGGTCTTTTCGCACAGATCTACATGGGCGGAAATGAGCGGGCACTTGAAAAATTAAAAGCAACGGTTTCCGTGCATGATAAATCTTTAGGAGCTTTGAAAGCAGGAGGTATCGTACCCGGCATAGGAAAAGGAGAACCGATACCACAAGCCGAAGAAGAGATACTTCCGGTCATTGAAATGGTTGAAACATTTTGGGAAGATTATAGAACTAATGCTTACGCTATTATTAAAAAGCCCCCAGAAGATCCATTAGCTATTCAATCATTACAGTACATTCAAGAACATGCAGAGGAGATGCTCAGCAAGAATAATGAGTTGGTTATCGCTTTCGTAAATAAAAGTGCTGATAAACAAAAAACCTTAGATGTCATCTTGATCGTTCTTTTACTCGCTAATATCTCTTTCGGTGTATTGGCTTATTTTTTAACCCAAGGTGTAATCTCTAAGCCGATCGGTTCATTGAAACAGGCTGCTCAAGATGTATCAAAAGGCCTTGATCATAATTTATTGGATAAATATTCTGATCCGGACCTCAGTAGCATTGCTGACTCTATCAGCGCCATGGCTACAAACATCGATGAGGCCGCTAAATTCTCAGAAAATATTGGCAAAGGCCAATTTGACCATTCTTTTGATGAATCCTTGAAAGGTAACCGATTGTTTGATGAACTTTCATCTATGCGATTAAAATTGATGGAAGTGGCCGCTAAAGATCAAAAACGAAATTGGATCACCAAAGGGCTTGCAGAATTCGGTGAGGTTTTACGAGCTAATCATAATGACATAAAAAAGCTGAGCAATGATATTATTTCTAAAATGGTTAAGTATCTCAACGCGAACCAAGGGAGTATCTTTATTCTCAATGATGATGGCGATGAATATATGGAGTTAAATGCATGCTACGCCTGGGAGCGTAAAAAGTATTTGGAAAAGCGCTTCGAGAAAGGTCAGGGATTAGTAGGGCAGTGTTGGTTAGAAAAGGAAATGATCTATATGACGCAAATTCCAGACAACTATGTTAAAATAACATCTGGACTTGGTAGCGCCAATCCAAATGCGTTACTCATTATACCTCTTATGGTGAATGAAGAGATTTTTGGCATTATCGAAATAGCCAGCTTTAATTCATTTGAGCCTCATCAAATAGATTTTATAAAAAAGGTATCAGAAAATATTGCCTCTACACTCTCGTCTGCAAAAATAAGTAGCCGTACAAAAAATTTGTTAAATGAGTCTCAACAGCAAACCGAGGAAATGCGAGCCCAAGAGGAGGAGATGAGGCAAAATATGGAAGAGCTACAAGCCACCCAGGAAAGCATAGCAAGAAATGAAAACAGAACTAAGGCCATTCTAGAAGCCATACAGCAAGCTATTGTGGTGATAGATGTTAATGGAATGATCACCACTGTGAATCAAACCACCTGCACCTTATTCGATTACAAAGAAGATGAGATGATAGGGCGTAATATTTCAATGCTGATATCAACAGAGCACAGTAGCCAATATGATGATGTGCTAGATTACTTCTTTCAGGGAAGAGAGCACATATTAACAGGCAAAATGAAAGATAGCAATACTTTTAAAATTAAGATCAGTAGCCAAAAAGCACAGGTAGAAGGTGAAAATATGTTTGTGGGCCTTATTTCAAAGGTAGAAACTGAAGCTCATATATCTTTTGAGTAATCTAACACGAGAGCCTAACAAAAAGGCCTCAATGTCGATGGACATTGAGGCCTTAAATTTGCTGAAAATGATAAGTTACTCCATTTCAAGATCTACCCGCTCTACTTCATCATACCCAAATATTTCTTCCAGGCTAAGTTCCTTTACTTCTCCGTAGTTTTTTAAGTCATTGAAGTTGATCTTATCTCTATTCCCTATGAGTACAGTCACATAGGATTGGTCTTTCACATATTTTTCATGAAATTGCTTCAGATCTTCAAAGGTCATATCTTTCACTTTATTATAGACATCCTTTCGAATATCATAATCAAGGTTTAATTCCTTTGCATTTTCGTAATTCCAAAGAACGCTTGATTTAGTGACCCGTTCGCTTTCAATTTTGGTCATTATCGCTTTTTTAGCAATATCAAAAGCTACCTCAGACTCTGGCATATTATCGAGCAAATTCCTCATGGCTGCCATGGCCTCAGACTGTTTATCCGCCTGAGTACCTACATAAGCAAACAGGATATCATCTTTACTGGCTTTAGAAGGTGTTTGGTAGTTTGAAAATACAGAGTAGGCTAGCCCCTGAGCTTCTCTTATTTCCTGAAACACAATAGAATTCATACCTCCTCCAAAGTATTCATTGAACATACGTACCTCGGGAGCTCTGGACTTATCGTATTCATTTCCTTTTGACATCATCACAAACTCTGTTTGTACCATATCATAGTCAGTCCAATATACCGTAGGATCCGTAGTAGCTAATTGCTCAAACTCTACCTGTTCAGGAAGTGGCTTAAGCTCCGCTGGCACCTTATGATACTCGTCCAATACCGTTTTTAATTCATTAACATCTCGTGGCCCATAATACAATACACGATGCTCCATAGTAGTGATATTCTTGATTTTCTCAACCATTTCCTCTCCCTGGATTTTTTGCAGCTCAGCATTAGAAAGTACGTTGGTAAATGGTGATTGAGCACCATACTGGGCATAGTTCATTAACCCAGTAAACAGAATTGTTCCCTTGTTCTTCTTGGCATCCTCTCGAGCTTTTAATTGATTGTCAATAAGCTTATCCAAAGCATCCTGGTCAGGTTGTGGATTATTTAGCAGACTCTCAAAAAGTACTAACGCCTTTTCCATATTCTCATCCAGACCGCTTAATGTTACATAGGTACGGTCCTGTGCTGCCGAAACACGCATACTGCAACCTAACTTATAAAACTCCTTTTTTAATTCTTCAGCCGTGAAGTCCGGAGTACCTAAAAACTCTAGGTATTGTACCGCTATTTTCATGGCCGGGTCGTTATTGCTGCCAATATCGAGTAAGAAGAAGAGATCAAATAATTCGTTTTCTGTATTCTGCTTGGCCAATACTTCTATTCCGCTAACAGCAGTAGCTCGTGCTATATCCGCAGAATAGTCCACAAATACAGGTTCTATTTTAGGGCTTTCTTTAGCTGCAATAGCCTCATAAAACTTGGATTTAACTTCTCTGTTCAAAGGCACTTTAGTGATCTCTGGCTTTTCTACACGCTGTTTATTGGGGTCTTCACCATTTCTTTTGTAAACCAATACATAATTGTCTTTGTAATTGGCATTCACAAAATCTATAACTTCTTGCTTTGTGATCTTTTCAAGGCGATCCATAAAAGAGATATAATTTGCCCAAGCCATATCGTTAGTAAACGCCATCACCATTTTATTAGCCCGTGACCAGTTATTCTCCAATTGGTTCATCTCCGATTTCTTGAGATCTGTAACTACGGCATCTATAAGCCAATCATCGAATTCACCCTTTTTAAGTAACTCTACCTGAGCTAAAATAAGCTCTTTAACCTCATCCAAGGTCTGCCCCTCTTTGGGGTTTCCATAAAAAGTATGAAGAGAATAATCGTTCATATTATCTACGTAGCTCCCTGCGTCCAATACCTTCTGCTGCTGCTTAAGATTAAGATCTATCAGCCCTGCCTCTGAATTATTCAGTAACATGTCTACAAGAGTGACCATGTCATACTCAGATGAGCCGGTACCTCCGAAACGATACGCAATGGTGAGGTTTTCAGCATCAGGCCCAAATACTTCAGCCGCACGAGGTTCTGAAATGAGTTCTTCCTCAATTTTTGCAAGCTTGGTAAGGTCAGGATTAGACTCCCACGATCCAAAATATTGATCAATAAGTTTAATGGTGCTCTTGGGATCAATGTCCCCACTAATACAGATAGCTACATTATTAGGCCGGTAATACTTATTAAAGTAAGCTTCTATTTCTGTTATTGAGGGGTTTTTGAGATGTTCGATAGTACCTATGACCGTTTGAGTGCCGTAAGGATGTTTCTCAAAAGCTAGTTTATAAGTAGCTTCATAAGCCTTCCACCCATCGTTATCTAGAGATCTGTTTTTTTCCTCGTAAACAGCTTCTAACTCCGTATGGAATAAGCGGTTTACTATTTTTCTAAATCTCGTTCCCTCTATTTCCAGAAACTTTTCCAGTTCATTAGAAGGAACATCTACCGTGTAAACGGTACGATCCTCTGTGGTATAAGCGTTTAAACCCTTACCTCCGATAGCGGCGATCAATTTGTCATATTCGTTGGGTATCGCATATTTAGCAGCTTCATTGGAAGTTTGATCGATAAGCTTATAATAACTTTTGCGCTCCTCCGCATCGGTTAAGGTGGCATAGTGATTAAACATATTTTCAATACTATCCAGTAGTGGCCTTTCTTGTTGGTAATCTAATGTCCCGAATTGATCCGTTCCTTTAAACATCATATGTTCTAAGTAATGAGCTAAACCCGTATTATCAGCGGGATCGTTTTTCCCACCGGCTTTTACCGGAATAAATACATGCGCCCTTGGGGCATCTGCATAAGGGCTTAAATATACTTTCAACCCATTATCAAGCGTATAAATACGCGTATTCATAGGATCAGAAGTCACATATTCATAAGTGTAGCCGTCTTCTTCAGCCGTTTTGGTCTGGAAGGGTTCTTCCTTAGCAGAATCACCTCCGCAGGCCCATAAAACGGCTATAAGAACTGCGATCAATAATCTTGAAAAGAATTTCATAGCTGTTGTTCGTTAGATTTTGGCAAATGTATTGACAATTGATTTAACCTTTTGAGGTCTGTAATATTTTCATTCAAATGGTAATTTTCCCAGATCTACATTACCACCGGTTAGAATTATACCGATGCGTTGACCTTCAAATTGATCCTTGTTTCGAATTATTGCCGCTAACGGTACCGCACAAGAAGGCTCAATAATAATTTTCATTCTCTCCCACACCAAGCGCATCGCACTTATGATTTCCGATTCATTAACGATGAGAATATCCTTGACATATTTTTTGATAATCCTAAAGGGTTTTTCACCTAAGGAGGTGAGTAATCCATCAGCTATCGTATTTGGGTTTAACTGTGGGATCAATTCGCCTTTTTTAAAAGACCTAAAAGCATCATCGGCACCTTCCGGCTCACCACCATACACCTTGGTTTTATTGGAAAAATAGTGCGCTGATAGTGCAGTTCCACTCAACAAACCTCCTCCACCTACTGGGGTGATAATGACATCTAAAAAATCATCAATATCTTCTATTAGCTCTTTGGCGGCTGTTGCCTGGCCACTTATAACACGGTAATCGTTATAAGGATGGACAAATGTTGCCCCGGTGTTTTCTACTACTTGCTGTAAGGTAGATTCACGCGCTTTAAGGTTAGGCTCACATTCTATGATTTCTGCGCCATAATCCTTAACAGCAATTCTTTTGATGGCAGGTGCAGAAGAAGGCATAACAATATAAGCTTTGCAACCCGCTTGTTTTGCGGCCAGCGCAATAGCCTGAGCATGATTACCAGAGGAATGCGTAGCTACTCCCTTGCCCAGATCATCTGTGGAAAGAGATAGTACCGTATTAATACCCCCACGAGCTTTAAAGGCACCTACTTTTTGAAAGTTTTCGCACTTAAAGTGAATATCAGCATCAACGAGTCCATTGATATAGCTATTGGTAAGGGTTGTTGTTCTATGGATGTAGCTCCTAATTCTATTATGCGCCGCTTGAATATCTGAAGCGCTAGGTATGGTATTCAGCATAGTGTAAAAATAGACGATAGACTCTATTACCGATTAGAGAATCAGTAAAATCAAAGCTACCGTAACTACTCCTAGAAAGATAAGTCCTAATTCCAGTCTGTTCTTCATGGTTTGTTGCGAAGTAATCATAAAGTAAAACTGAGCTTATTTGACCCGTATTTAAAACGTAGGTCTCTGAACCGTAGAAAAAATGCACTGAAATGGGAAATGTTA
>JBCCSU010000040.1:0-23245 GCA_039199635.1 Bacteroidota bacterium
GAGTTTGATTTTAAGCGAGATTCAATATATATCTTAAATTTACTTAAAGATGTATTTAACCGTGGGCATTAATGGATTACTGTCTTTAAAAATTTACTCTTCTGGCTTAAGTCTATGACTTGAGCCTTCCAATAAACAGCAAGTTCGTAACTTGCTATAATGTCGTCAAAATACATTATCAGCGATCATCAATCTCCACATTTTATAACGTTTGCTACAATCCAATGGGTAGATGCTTTATCCCGCCCTCACTATAAAGATCTGATCGTAAATAGTTTAAGGTATTGCCAGCAGGAAAAGGGGCTTATTTTATATGCTTATGTAATTATGAGTAATCACGTTCACCTTATCGCGGCCGCCAAAGAGGATTACAATCTTTCTGATATTCTGAGGGATCTAAAAAAATATACCAGCAAAAAGTTGATTCATGAAATCTCTAATAATCACCAAGAAAGTAGAAAAGACTGGATGATGTGGCTATTCAAATCCGCAGGAAAAAGGAATAGTAACAATAAAATCTATCAATTTTGGCAACAAGATAATCATCCTGTCCAACTCTCGACCAATGAAATGATGGATCAACGGTTGGAATATGTACACTATAATCCTGTGAAAGAAGGTTTGGTCTATGAACCGGAATATTATCCCTATAGTAGTGCTTTAAATTATGCGGATGGAACCGGAATGCTGGCTGTAGAATTTTTGGGATGATAGTTCAGTTACAAACTGAAACGTATTTTAGACTTAAGCTATAAACTTAAGCCAGGGTGTGATGGGGATGTTAGTATTAATTGATTCCAACAAATATCTACTCATTTTCTAACTTTTAACTTGGTACTATTTACAGAAAATCGAATTCGATCTATCAACATAGATTAAATAAAAACCTAAAGTGAGCTACTCAAAAGAAGAGGAATATTCTGACCAAATTGATTGTTATTGGTCATCAAATAACAAAGACTTATACCCTTCAATACCTGAACCGTACATCAATATTTTCTTCCCTATTGATTCAGATATGCCAGCATTTATTAAGGGTATTTCTAGTCAATCGGATTACCTTGACGTAAACGCTGACTTATTTGGCGTCAGACTTTTGTTGAAAGGGTTTTACCAATTGAATTTAACTTCTTGTCACGAAGTGGTGAATTTGATTCAATCGTTCGCAGCTATCGGCGGGAGAACTGAAATTGATTTGACCCTGGCGCTCAAAGAGGCGGGTGATTTTGAAAGCCGTATAGAAACCTTCAGAGATTACTATAGAGCCAAAATAGAGGGCTACACACTAAGCAAGCAACAATTAGATATTACACGTGCGTTCAATTTCTTTGTATCTCATTTTTCTGAGGAATCAATAGTTGAAAACTGTGCTTCTTTTCTAAAAATATCTCCAAGAACGGTGCACCGATGGTTTGCGAATGAAATAGGTATTAATCCAAAAAAGTTGTGCCGCATTGTACGCTTCCACCGAGGGGTTCATCATCTGCTTTCAGGTGATAGCAAGGTATTTTATGATCTAGGTTATTTTGATCAAGCTCATTAC
This sequence comes from Bacteroidota bacterium, assembly GCA_039199635.1. GTDB lineage: Bacteria > Bacteroidota > Bacteroidia > Cytophagales > Cyclobacteriaceae > Fulvivirga. Next base: position 1,544 of record JBCCSU010000040.1, read on the forward strand.
ATTAAAGAGTTTATCGAATTTACGGGTAAGTCTCCCGAAGAATTTTTTAAGCTCCTGTCCGAAAAATACAATACCTGAAAGAACTACTACCATAGCTTTGCTTACAAAAGATGATTTTTAAACGCATTGTTGCTTACTTAATTGATTGTTTGATCATTTTCTTTTATGCCACTTTACTCTTTACTGTAAACTATTTAACGCATCAGTTGCTGGGTAAACCATTTGAAGCCCACGAACCAATAAAAGGGCATATCATCAGCTTTTTTACAATGACCCTTCCAGTATTCTTATATTTTTTTCTTTTTGAAATTGACCGTAAGAGAAGAGGTACGCTAGGAAAGCAGGTGATGAAACTAGAAGTTGTTAATAATTCTACGAAAAATGTCTTTACAAGAGTTTTACTTAAACTTCTACCATGGGAAATTGCCCATTTTGGCATGCATTGGTCAACACACTACTACAGCCAAGGTGTAGAAGCCCCTATTTGGGTTTGGTTCATAAACATACTTCCTCAAATACTAGTCCTGCTATATCTTATAAGCTTGATATATACTAAAGGGACAACAACGATTTACGACAGATTAGCAAAAACAAAAATCAAAAAGATCAATAGTAAACTCGATGTTCTGATCTAACTGATTCAATCCAATATGATACAAAGAAATCTCAAATAAAAAAGCTTTTTTTAAGCTATAAAAGGCAATCTATGACTTTTCTGTAATATCTGTCAGGCGAATATTCTTGCCCTTTTTATCATTTTTATGTGCGCCGTGGTATTTCTAAATGCCCTCCTTTACAGATCAACAGTTGGACTACATACACGATGATCCTGTGAGGTATCTTTTGTTTATCACTTTTCGGTACATTATACTTGTAGCGTTCAGATAAATTACAAAAGCATATGAAATTAATTACTTACGTCATTCTCTTTACAAGTCTAGTAACTCTTTATGGCTGTGGTTCAAGCACAGAAAGTGCTGCTGATAAAATTGCTAAACTTGGTGAGGAAGCCGTTGCCGAGATGGAAGAACAGTCTAGTGATGATGAATTGCTGCCTCCCGTACCCAATACTGAGGTGGATATTCAATTTGCTGGGTACAGTGAGCGGAGTTTTGAGGAGGTCTATCGGTATCAAGCTAACATTACAGATAGGAATATATTCGTTCATATGGTTTTAGATAATGATGACTATGACGAGCAGCATATTGCCCTGACTTTTGACTTCCAGTTTAATGAGGTAGGGGAATATGTTCTAGACAGAACTAAAAACGGAAATATCTACATCGAAATCGATGGTTTGGCATTCAGAACTGGAAAAGAGAATGCACAAGTACAAATTAAATCCATCTCAGATGGTTTTATCGAAGGTGTTTTGTCTGTAAATAACGCAGAGCGAAGTCAGTCAGGGGCGGGTAATGAGTTAATAACCATTGAATCATCAACGTTTAAATTGCCGTTGAACGATATGCGAAGGTGATAATAAGTAGGAAGGTTTCCGCGGGTAAAGCGCTGTTTAAAGTAAACGACCGATTTCTAGTTGTATTCTTAGTTAATAAGTCACTAAGTGAAAGTTTTTAAAATCCTATGCACTTAGTTTTTAGCTTGAGCCATGAGTGAAGGCCATGAAGAGTGATAGAAAAACAATCCCGTATACACTTTGCCTATTAACGACAGTTTATACATTGTTTTTAGCTACTACTGCCAGATCACAAGATGAGTTGAATTCAGGTTCAGCAGAATCTACTATTGATATGATGGTATCTAAAATTAATACGGAGACCGATCCTGAATTTGTTTATACGTATGAACAGACAAAATTTGTTCCTCCGGAGGGTAAAACGCTCCTGATCATGGGACAGACTGTGGAACGCATTACAGAATACCTTGATCATTTTCCGGATCAACCGATTCCGGGTGGTTGGGCGGCTTACTGGGGGATACCTGAGTTTAAGGGTATTGCAGAATCTTATAAAAACAATACTGGCAGTACCCAAAATCACCAAATGCTAATCGATAAGTTCCCGAATACGATTGTACAGAGCGCCATGTGGATGGTGGGGAAGTGGGACATCGCTAACAAAACGGTGAGAGGTGACTACGATAAAGTAATAAAGAAATACGGAGCTTGGGTTAAAACTACGAAACGGCCGATTTATCTTAGAATAGGCTATGAATTTGACGGATCACATAATGAACTGGAGCCCAAAGTATATATAAAAGCCTATCGACATATTGTTGACCTGCTACGGAAAAAAGGTGTGGAAAACATAGCTTTCGTCTGGCATTCTTACGCTTCTGAACCTTACAAAAACTACCCGTTGTCCGCATGGTATCCTGGCGATGATTACGTGGATTGGATAGGTATATCCGTCTTCGGTCACGCTTATGGTGGTGCTGACTTTGGTACTTATTGTGATGATGTATTGGCCTTTGCCAAACAACATAAGAAACCAGTAATGATTGCTGAGTCGAACCCGGTGCAAGGGATCGATAGTGAAAATACTCAGGTATGGGATCAGTGGTTTGCCAATTTTTTTACGTTCATCTACAACAAAAATATTAAGGCCGTAAGCTTTATCAATGAAGATTGGAAAAGTCTTTACATTGAAGGTACTTCAGATTGGAAAGATGGACGCCTTCACAATAACGCCAAAGTAGCAGAGGCTTGGTTTCTGGAAACGAATAAAACGAGATACTTGAAACAATCCGATGAGCTTTTTGATCAATTGGGTTATTAGCAAAGATGATCAACGGATTTTCAATAGGTTATGCGCTGGTCGAAGCTCGAGACTGATTTTAAATCTAGAATCGTAAACCCTACAATCCTCAATCTATTTCCTTATTTCCAGTACAAACCCTTTACCGTGCACATTTCGGATGGTAATAGAGGGATCTTGACTGAGGTATTTTCGTAACCGAGAAATAAAAACATCCATACTTCTGCGGTTGAAATAATCGCTTTCACCCCAAAGGCTTTTTAAGGTGGATTGACGGTCTAAAATATTTCCTTGACGGTCACACAACGCCTTGAGTATATCGCCTTCTTTTTGGGTCATTTGTTGTACTTCTCCATTCAGTGATAGTCGGAGGTTGGTGTAGTCAAATTGATAATTTCCTATTTCGTAGTGGCTTGTATGCTCAGTGGCCGTGGAACTACGTTTAATGATAGCCCGGATTCTTGCATCCAACTCTTCTTCGTCTACGGGCTTAACAATATAGTCATCAGCTCCAATTTTGAAGCCCTTGAGTTTATCGACTTTGAGGGCCTTGGCGGTTAAAAATATGATCGGTACAGAGGTATTCATCGCACGAATTTCTGTGGCCAGGGTAAACCCATCTTTTTTAGGCATCATCACGTCTAAAAGGCATAGATCGTAATTGGCTTGTTGGAAATACTCAAGACCTTCTTCACCATCTCGTGCCAGAGTGACCTGGTATTCTTTCATCTCCAGGTATTCTTTCAGAATGTATCCCAGATTTTCATCGTCTTCCGCCAGTAAGATCTTAGCGCAACTCATGCCTTAAATTGAAGGGTGAATGTGCTTCCCACATTAGGCGTGCTCATAAGTTTGATGGAGGCCTGATGGGCTTCAATGACTGATTTCACGTAACTTAATCCTAGACCGAAACCTTTTACATCGTGCACGTCACTGGTATTGGCCCGATAAAACTTGTCAAAAATATAGCGCTGACTGTGCTCGTCCATGCCAATGCCATTATCAGCGATCTTCAGTGCTACACCCTCTTTGGTATCCTCAGTGGTAAGCGTGATGACTGGCTGTTCTGGGCTATATTTCTGGGCATTATCCAGCAGGTTGTAGATGATATTTTTTAAATGAGTTTCATCCGCTAAAAGCATGGTTTTGGAAGCCATAAGGTCAAGATTAATCTTACCCCCTCGTTCATTGATCAAAAAGCGGAAATTATCCGTTACCTTATGTACCAATTCATGGATATCGAGTTGCTTTTTCTCCAATTTGAAGTTTCCGGAATCTACCATCGCCATTTGCAAAACCTTATCCACCTGGTTTTTTAAGCGCTTACCCTCGCTACCGATGACCTCAATATATTTTTCCAACTTTCGTGATTGGCTGACTTCCGGTGCCTTTCTGAGCATTCCTGAGGCCAGGTCAATGGAAAAGATAGGGGTTTTAAATTCATGGGTCAGGTTATTAATGAAGTCGTTTTTCATTTCCGATAATCGCTTTTGTTTGCGAATAGTAATGATCGTATAGGAAAAACAGCCCATTAACAATAGAATAAAAAGTGCGGCGGTACCTAGAGTACTTTTCATTTCTGAGAGCAGGTATAAATTGCTGTTAGGAAAGAAAAACCCCATGTGAAAATGAAAGGGCTGCAGACGACCCATGCCGGCGTAGGAAATGGTTCCACAGGTGAGGCTTATCCAGCCGAACTCTTTGTCAATATCATTTGCGCAATCATCATAATCTATTTCTTTAGGTACATTGTCCCCGGCAATCTTTCGAAAACTAGTCTCGGTGTTATCATCGCTATGCACATAAATTCCATATTCAAAAGTAGCATCTAACCCGCAGCCATGGTACATGACAGAATCAGCAAAGCGTCTTATTTTTTGATCGGTAACAGGTTGAAACACCCCGTTCATCTGAAGGTCCCTGATAATATTTCTCTGTAAATCCGTCTCTTCTTCAAGGGCCTTTTTAACCATACCTGAGGCTAAATCTATCTTTTGTTCGAAGATCTGACGATGAATGGCGATGGAATCCTGTAACCATATATATTGTACCCAACAAAGTCCCGCCAAGGCTATGGCCGCAATAAAAATGACTATTGAAGTATTCACTTTGTTCAATCTCATAATCAATAATACGTCATTCCAAGGTCATGGATCACTTATTTACGGGCATTGACCTTTTGTTAACACTTTTAACATTTCCTTCACTCGCCTTAACTTTCCGTAAGCCCACCTGCCTGAATTATTGACGTTCATTTGGACATCACTAAATAAAAATGTCATGAAAAAGTATGTAACAACACTAGTCTTATTAGCCACTGTAAGTGTAATGAGTTTTGGACAGTCCTGCTCCGGAGCTGAACGTATAAGCATTAATTCAGTCACAGGTGTCTGGAAAGGAGCCTATAGCTTAAATGGTGAATTTGTTGATTTTGTCATGAAAGTTGACGCAAAGGGCAGGCGACTCACCGCACTTTTAGATATCCCGGAGTTAAAGGTTAAGAACATTTCTTATAAAGCTAAAATATATAATGTATGTAGCGGTCAAGAGTTGCGAGTTAAGAATACTTCGATCGATTCTTCCATAGAATTTATTGCTCGCCCAAAAGAAAATGGCACGATGAGTGGGCGAGTCATTTTCAGACAAAATGGCGAAGGTGCAACACGAGAAGTCTTCACCGCCAAGCGCACCTCACTATTGGCGAACAACTAAATCGAGTATCAGACCGAAGTTTTAATAGTCGTCCGATCACTCAAAGTGGCCTGACGACTATTACTGAAAAAAATAAAATAATATCGTCATTCCTGCGCAGGCACTGATTCTAAGGGATTCCTGACTTCCGCTTCGCTAAATCAGGAATGATGGCTAAAAAGTAAAAACTCAAAAATTATGAAACGACTTATTTGTATTGCCATGGTGATAAGCAGCTTATCAGCTCAAGCACAAACGTTAGAAGGTGAATGGAAAGGTTCTTACGTTTTAAACGGAGATGTAGAGAAGGTCACGGCCTATATTCTCACCACAAACCAAAATACCCAGGTGAAGCTGGATGCCCCGGATCGTGAAGTATATAACCTCGACTATAACCTCTTCGAAAAAGGTGATTCTGTTACTTTCAGCAGGTATAATTCCCGAGGTAACTTATTTGAATTTAAAGGTGTAAGATCTGGAAATTCAATTACCGGTCAGGTGTTACTTCATAGTGACTATATGAAGGATAAACCGGGTCTGTTCCAAATGATGAGGAGTAACGCCAGCCTGTATAGAGGTTCGGAAGCCCCGACCTTCGCATTCGAAACCTTTGAGGGTAGTGTTGCGACGAACAATGATTTCCAAGGTCAATATTATATGCTGGACTTCTGGGCTACCTGGTGTAAGCCTTGCGTAGAAAAACGTCCCAAGCTTGAAGCGCTTAAGGCGAAAATGGAAGATGATTTAGAGATCATTAGTATTTCCCTGGATAAAAATGAAACGGTGGTAAATACCTTTCGAAGGAAGCAGTTTCCTATGGATTGGGTACACGTGCTAAAGAGCAAAAAATGGGATGATCCCTTCGTTAACAAATACGTCAAAGATGGCTTGCCTTACGGTTATCTGATGGATAAAGAGGGAAAGGTAATCGCCTTTGGCAAAGAACTTAACGCTGAAAACTTTGATAAGACTGTAGCACGTGTTTTCGAATGAAGGATATCATCATAAAATCGATATTGATGTCATCCGTATTGATCATAACTACTCCATCTTACGGTCAAAAGGTCAAGGGAAAGATCATCGATAATCAATCAAAAGAAGTACTGCCCTACGCGACTATTACCACAAAAGATATGGAAGACAAAGTTTTGGGCGGTACGATTACCGATGACGGTGGAAATTTTGAGCTATTACTTCCTGAGGAGGTATATAAAGTTGAGGTTGCCCATCTTGGCTATGTCACCAAAGTACTTACCTACCCCTTTGACTTGAAAAAGGGTGTTTTAATTTCGCTTACAGCAGATAGTGAGGTACTTTCTGAAGTGGTGATCAAGGGGGAAAAAACCAGTCGGGAGTTTTTGATTGATCGTAAGGTGATCAATTTCGGCAGCGACTTACAAGCCGCCGGGGGTACGGTAATGGAGGCTTTTGAGCAACTGCCCGAGCTGGAAATAGATCCTACAACGCAGAATATCTCACTACGCGGTGGATCAAACGTCAGAATACTGGTCAATGGTAAGCCCTCACCGCTGAACAACGCAGATCTGCTGGATCAGATCAATGCCGACCAGGTAGAAAAGGTGGAAATCATAACATCACCTTCCGCCAAGTATCAGGCGGATGGCGCTACGGGTATAGTGAACATTATACTCAAAGATCAGGTGATAAAAGGATTGGCAGGATTGGTCAACATCGAAGGAAGAACAAATCCGGCATACGGTGTAAGTGGGAATGTAACTGGTGGATTTGGCAAAATTAACGTTCAAGCCAGGGCTGGATATAGAGATACGTATTCGATTAATAAAACTTCTAATGATCGTATTCTCAGCGCCAATACCACATTGCAGGAAATAGCCACCAGAAGAGAGTTCGATGGAACAGTGAAAAACCTAAACTTGAAAGCGGACTGGTTTATAAATCAAAAAAATGACCTCTCCATTGGATTCAGCAGTACCGATAATGAACATTTTATTCTACCAGTTACTACCATAAAGGATATCAACTCCAGTGATATCACCATCAACGAGTTAGAAAGTTACCATTTACATGAAACTAAAGTGTACAATATTAATTACAGAAAACGCTTTACAGAAGGAGAAAGACGCTATGTAGATTTTGATATTACCTTAAACGATAACGATAATATCTTACCAAGTGAGGCCATTGAAAACGGTTCCACTGTTTTAGATAATGATCTGTTTTATGACAATGCCATATTGAACGTTGCTTCAGATCTTTACTGGACCTTTGAAGGAGGGGCGAAACTCGAGGTGGGGTTCTTATATACGTTGAAAAGTATTGATAACCAGGAGATAAGCGCAGTTAGTGACGGCACCAATGTTTTAAGCTACAGGTATGATGAAAACACATATGCGACTTATGTTATATTCAATCAAAAATGGGACAGGCTTGGCGTTCAAATAGGGCTTAGAAGCGAATATTTCATTTCTGATGGCACAGTAAATAATGAAGTAAATGCCATAGAGCGTGAGTTTTGGAATATCTTTCCTTCTTTACACTTAAGCTTTAAGAAAAGTGATAAGCTGAACTATTCTTTCGGTTACAATAGGCGCATTTCCAGGCCTAGTTTCTACTCACTTAATCCGTTAACCAGCATTAATAACCCCTTGTTCAGAAGGGTTGGAAATCCCGGGTTAACTCCCTCTTTTACCGACAATATCGAACTGGGATTGCTTTATAATATTGACGCTATTTCCGTTAATAGCAGCCTTTATTATAGGAGGTCATCCGATATTGTAAATCGATTATTTGAAATTCAAGACCAGCTGACGATTATGCAATTCGCTAACGGCGGTGATGATCATACAATAGGTGTTGAAAGTACGGTATCTAAAGATATTAATTCAAAGATCAGCTTAAGTGTTACGGGTACCGGATACTACAAATATGCTAACCCACAGATTTTAGACTTCTTTTATGAAGATCAGTACAATTACCAGTTTAGATCCAAATTATCCTTTAGTCCTTCTAAAAAACTTTCTACTGATATCCAATGGAATTATTTTGGCTCGGGGAGGAGGCTAAATACCACGTCCGAGGCTTTTAATTTTGTGAATATTGCTATGCGCTACAAGGTTCTTAATAGCAAGGGTACGTTAAGCTTACGCTTTAGTGATGTTTTCAGGGGCAATATCTACGAAAACCAGCGAAAAAGTGACGCTGTTATGGAGAATATGAGGTGGCTTGGGCAAACTCGGATTGCTATAGTATCTTTTAATTACCGGTTTTCTAAAGGAAAGGTGAAGAAAAGAAACCAGACTAATAAAAATTACAATGAATCCGGAGCCTTAGAATGAAGACTCCGATATTTGATTTATAAAGAATAGAAGTGTTATTTCAGAGGTAAATAGTTGATCTCTGATATGGCAGATAGATTCTCCCCAAAATTTAGGCGTAACGTAGCGCGGGTCATTCCATTTGGAATGATCTGGCTATTTACTGGGTGGATGTTTTTACTTTCAGAAGCGCTTTACGTAGGAAATGAGAATATAAATTCAGCTATCGATATACGAGTAACGCCACCTATTTTTGCTTTTGCCAGTGTCTGTATCTTCCTGCTCGGTGTTCAAGTAGGCATAATTGAGACACTTGTTTTACAAACACGTTTTCTTGGATACAGCTTTCTTAGAAAAATAACGCTCAAATTCGTTATTTATCTGCTCATGATGCTACTGGCTATTGGTATTACGTATCCCACGGCAGCATTAATTGAAATGGGATCAAGTTATGACCTTTCAATAATAGGAAGCAAAACGATCCAATTTTTTCTAAGCTCCATGTTCTTAAATACGTTGTTACAACTCTCGTTTTCACTTTTTCTATGTCTTTTGTATTCAGCGGTTAGTGAAAATTTAGGTCATAACGTATTGCTGAGCTTTTTTACCGGCAAGTATAACAGACCCGTGGTAGAGCGCAGGATATTCATGTTCTTGGATATGAAAGATTCTACTGCCATCGCCGAGCGATTAGGGCATGATCAATATTTTAAACTTCTATTCGACTATTATGATCTGATGTCAGCTCCTATTATTAATTCTCTGGGAGAAGTGTATCAGTACGTAGGGGATGAGGTAGTGGTCACCTGGAAGGCCAAACAAGGCTTACCTAAAAATAACTGCATAAACTGCTTTGCTGATATAAAGCAGAGTTTAAAGCGTAAGGAAGATTACTTCATGGACAGGTATGGTGTGGTTCCTCATTTCAAAGCGGGACTACATATGGGCGAGGTGACTACCGGTGAAATTGGAGCGTTGAAGAAAGAGATCTTCTTTGTAGGTGACGTGTTAAATACTTCAGCGAGAATGCAGGAGATGTGCAACAATTATAATGTTGATTTGATTATCTCAAATGATCTGTACGCTGAGCTGGATCAGAATGCCCTTAACGTACGGCAGCTGGGAGATATCGTTTTAAAAGGTAAAACACATCCCACTAAAGTGTTTTCTGTGCTACCGATGGATTGATTTCACATGGACTACGCTAATCAATGCTTGTTTAATTCATCACTTATCTTTCTCACTGCTTCATCTAATTCATGGGCACTGTCCTTCAGCGATTTAATAAATGTATCCTCATCAAGACCTTTCTTATCGGACAAATGAATAATTCCGAGTATCCTGGCAAGCGGTGCCCGTAACTCGTGAGAGTTGAGAAAAGCGTATCTGGAGATGAGATCTTTGGTAGAGAGCAATTCGGCTGTACGCATTTCTATAATGTCTTGTTGCTGCCGATTAAGCTCTTGTATCTCTTGCCGCTGTTTATTCAGAATGCTGTTTTTTATTTTAATCTGTCGATAGTACCACAGCGTCACTATCAAAATAATGGCCACAAAGACTAATATGGTCAATAATCGAAATTGAGCAGTTTGTTTATTGGCCAAGAGCTGATCAAATTCTGCTTGTTTCAATTCTTGTGCTCTTTTTAATTCAACCTCTCGCAAGTCATAAAAGTACTTTGCCGTAAGTTCTTCAATTTTATTTTCCGTGTTCACCCTATTAATCGAGTCACTTTTTTGTGCGTAAATATTATAGTACTTGGCGGCCTTTTCATATTGCCCCTTTTTGTAGTAGATCTGGGCTTGTAAGTGAAGCGCGGTTACTCTGGAGGCAATGTTTTGATCTATTAAGTAGGCTTCACAAGCATTGACACTTTGTAAAGCCAGGTCCAATTTATCTTGTTTCAAATATGTTTTAGCTTCCCATAGTTTCATTTCGACCCAGAGAAACTCAGCATCTACCTGCGCTGCTAATTTCAAGCCTTTTGTAACTGCTATAGATGCTGAGTCAAGAGAATTCTGTAAAAAATAGAGCTCAGTGAGCATACCATAAACACTGGCCATACCCCAGATATCATCGTATACCTTCTTCAAGACTAATGCTTTATCCAGAAAGTATTTAGCAGAGTCATAATTACCAGCCTGGGTGTAGGTGGTACCCAGATTAGCATAGCTACTCGATAATCTCACGCTATCATTAATTATCCCTCTGATATTCAGTGCTCTATAATGGAAGTGAAGCGCCTTTTCAGTATCTCCCATTTCATCATACAGGATACCAAGATTGTTATAACCTATAGCCAGTTGTAAACTATCTTTAAATTGCTGTCGAAGTGCAACGGCCTTCTGGTTGAATTGAATAGCTTCAGCTAATTTACCTTGCTCCTTTAACGCTAACGCTAAGTTGCCCAGTATTTTTGATACCTGCGGTTCGTCATTCACAGACTGCCAGGCCTTAAGCGAGCGATCCCAATAGTACCTCGCACTATCAAATCGACCGTTAAAAAAGGCCAGCGCACCTAGATTATTGAAGCTCAAAGCTCTTCCCTTTTCGAATTCCAGTTGATCACTTAATACAAGTGCCTTAGTAGCTAGCAATCGTGACGAGTCAGGGTCAGATCGCCATAATTTTGCTGATTGATCGTTCCACTGAATTGCTGAAGTAGTATCGCTTCTTTGCTGTCCTAAAGAAGGGTTCTTCCATAAGGTGATTATCATTAAAATCATGGCGACTACCTTCACGTAAAGCATTGATTCTAACATTTTTAGGGCCAAACTATACCTTGAAGATAGTGAAATTTTGACCGCCAGATGGAAAATAGAGAGCCTAATAAGTCACTTCTTTCGGGGTATCGTACGTACAGTAAAATTACTCACTTAATAAAAATAATAGAGGAATATCTAATCGTGTATTCCAGTCTCTTTCGGTATGTGCAGCACCTTTAAAGGCTTTGCTAAGGTATTGGATTGGTTCATCAGTAGTATTCATGAAAATTTTATCAACCTCCTTCTGATGGGGAGGATAAAAGCTATCCAACGTTGCCGTACCGTGGTCAAAATATAACTTTCTATCTTGAATTAAAGCTTTTCGTGCGGACAGGTAGGCTTGAAACGCCTTGGGAATAATATCGTTTTGAGTAAATCCTCCAATCCAATGTGTGGAAAGGCATGCTGCCCCACCAAATACCTCAGGATACTCAAAAAATGCGTACATAGAAATTAGTCCTCCCATGCTGGAGCCTATGATGAACGTGTGTTCTTTATCCTTCTTAGTAGCATATTTCTCGTCAACTATAGGTTTGACCACATTAACTATAAATCTTAGGTAGTTATCAGAATCAACAGGTCCACCAAATAAAGGATTGGTTTCCCGGTTGATGTTTAGCAGAGAATCTTGAAGTTCTGACGGTAGTGACTCAAAAGGTTTTTGAGGGAAATAGTTATTGTGACGATCCTCCCTGACGTTCCAAATACCTACCACTATACAATCCTCTATTTTATTATTTTCGATAAGTTGACTTATTTTCTCATCCACACCCCATTCCTGACCATTCCAGGTAGTGGTGCTGTCAAAGAGCATTTGTCCATCATGCATATAGAGCACTGAGTAGGAGCGTTCCGGGTTGTAATTTTCCGGTAACCAGACATCAATGTTTCTTGGCTTTATAAGATCTGATCTAACGTTGGCTAAACGTTCAATAGTACCTGAAGATACTTCCTGGATTTGTGCTGATAGTGGAGTTAAATAGAAAATACCAATAAGGTAAAAGAATAGTAATTTCATGCGTTATTTACTAATAATGGTAAGGTCTTTTATAGTTTGACTATCAATTTTATAAAAGGATTTAATTCTTATTTTTTCTTAATCGACTGATTAACAATTCTTAAGAATAAGTTAATACTAATCATTTTTATCAAAACTTCAGACCAATTTACTTAGCAAAGTAATAAAGTAATTGAGTGATGAAGCAAGATCTACTTTCTGATTTAGAGCTTTTAGAGCTGACCAAAAAGGGAAATGAATTTGCTTTTTCTAAATTGTTCGATCGATATTGGAAGGATCTCTACAGGTTTGGATTCGATATTTTACATGACGATGATCAAACAAAAGATGCAGTTCAAGAAGTATTCTGCAGAATATGGATAAACAGAACTAAATTAAACGTATCCAATCCTAAATCATACTTCATCAAAGCTGTTAAAAACAGGGTACTGGACCAGCTAAAGCTCAATTCTTTTAAGGAGTATGACGATCAATTCCTAATCGATGAACCTGCAGTAAACCATGTAGAAGAGGCCATTGAGTACCGTGAAACCAATGCTCATATTCTTTCACAATTAGATCAACTACCTAAGAAGAGCAAAGAGATTTTTTTCTTAAGCAGGTATTCTAATCTGTCCAATCAAGAAATTGCCAACCGCCTATCCATGTCCAAACGTACTGTAGAATGGCATATTTCAGAAGCGTTGAAACGTCTTCGTAAAAGCATGCAGATTTCATATACACTTTGGCTGTTTTTGGTTAACCTTTTTATTAAGTGAATATTATCAATATTAAAAAAAAGTTATTATCACCACTTTTGATGGTTTCCATCCCCGTGTAACCACCGATTTTGAGGTCTGGTTATAAAGAAAAGGTGAATGACCCAAAAAGAGCTGCTAACCATAGCAGAAAAAGTCAAAGACGGTAGGGCAACTGATCGTGAAATAAACATACTTAACCGTTTCTTAGACCATAGGAAACAGCATTCTCTCAGATCATGGACTGACTGGGAAAAAGACTACGAGAAAATTGTAAAAGAGGAACTATATGCTGCCGTACACCGGCGAACTATCAGTAACCTGGCAAAAACAAAAGGTAAATCTCTTTTTCGAAGACCTGCTACATGGTATGTAGCAGCCAGCGTTACGGTATTATGTCTCGTTGGGATGAAATGGTCTTATGTTTTTAATGACCAATCGGTGCCCTCTGTTAGTTACACTAAGAAAGCTACGGAGAGAGGTCAAAAACTTATGGTTACCTTGCACGATGGCTCGACTGTTCGGCTCAATTCCGAAAGTACTATTATTTATCCCGAAGTATGGAATGATACCATTAGGGAGATAACGTTAATAGGTGAGGCATTTTTTGAGGTAGAGCCTAATCCAGATCAACCCTTTGTAATAACTACAGATAATCTTACAACCATTGTCTTAGGGACTTCTTTTAACATACGAGCCTATGAAGAAAGTCACAATATACTCGTTACAGTGGCCACCGGAAAGGTTCAAGTATCAGGCTCACTAAGAGAACGAGATGGAACTAACCTAACCAGTCAATCGCTCGAGCCGGGCCAGCAAGCCACTTTTGATAAAGCTAAACTAAAGCTCACTATGTCAGAAGTGGATATTGATAACTACATAGCATGGAAAGAAGGTATCATAAGATTTGACCATATACCGTTGCTCGAAGCATTTGAAATACTGGAGCAATGGTACGATGTGGAGATTCGACTCAACCGTAAAGAGTTAGGAACCTGCAATATAGATGCTAAATACAAAAACGAGAGTCTCGATCATATTCTTGAGAGCATGAAATTCATTCACGGAATTTCATATGAGACCATCAATGACCGAGAAATTTTAATCACTGGCAACGCCTGTATAAACTAATGCCTATGAATATCTGATTTTAAACCCAGTATTTATGATACCATTAGATGGTAGCATAAAAAAACAGCCCGTCAAGACCTTCCAAGAACTGATCAGGCTGTTCCCAAGCTTAATATTTATACCATTAAACCTTACACAAAGATATGAATTCAAAAATACTAAGGACAATTATGTTCGCTTCAAGAGGCGCGTTGTATGTATTCTTTGTTCAGTTGCTCGGTTTGCAAATAGTGATGGCAGATCACTTAACTGGCCAGGCATTGAATAAAGTAAATGTTACCATCAACATGAAGAATGCCACTACTCAACAGGTGTTCGAAGAACTTGAGCGTATTACTGACTTTACATTTGGCAAAAATTCATCAGTGGTAAAATCAACTGATACCTATGATGTAGTATTTAATAATGAGTCACTAGAGGCTGTATTATACCATATAGCTGAGAAAGCCCGACTACAGTTTAAGAGGATCAACAGCACGATTTCTGTTAAAAGAATGCCGAAAGGCCAGAGGAGAGGGACTGAAGAAAAAATTATAGACTTTGATGAAACCATTCGAGGGACCGTTATCGATCAAGTTACCGGTGAGCCGTTGATTGGTGCTACCGTACGAATTAAGAATTCTACCGTAGGCGCTATTACGGATGCAGAAGGAAACTTCTCCCTTTCTGTTCCGAAAGATGCTCAAACCTTGGTGATCTCCTATATAGGCTTTGAAACAAAGGAGCTAGCCATTGGAAATCAATCTTTTTTTGAAATTGCACTCGGCCTGAATGTTTTTTCTTTAAATGAAGTAGTTGTGGTAGCCTACGGAACACAAAAAAGGTCTGATGTTACCGGTTCCATTACCTCCGTAAAGTCAGAAGAATTTAACAGCGGAGTAGTTACTAATCCTGGACAGCTGCTACAAGGAAAAGTGGCGGGCGTAAATATTACAAACGCTAGTGGAGAACCTGGAGCGGCACAAAACATCATTATCAGAGGTATGGGCAGTTTAAGATCAGGAACCACACCACTTTTTGTAGTAGACGGTTTCCTGTTGGATAATACATCTATTGGCGTAGCAAATAATCCGCTTAATTTTCTTAATCCAAGAGATATTGCAAGCATAGAAGTACTCAAAGATGCTTCTGCTGCCGCATTATACGGCACAAGAGCTGCCAATGGCGTGGTGGTAATAACCACAAAGAAGGGAGCCGCCGGGAAAACCAAATTTGAGGTGTCAGCTACTACCGCATGGTCCAAAATAGCAAACAAGGTAGATGTATTTTCTGCTGATGAGTTTAGAAGACAGGTAAATGCTATAGGTGGTGTACTTACAGATGGGGACGGTAACACGGACTGGCAAGATGAGCTTACACAAACTGCAATCTCACAAGATGTAAATCTTGCAATGAGCGGCGGAAACGGAAATACATTTTCATATTATGCGTCTGTTGGCTTACAGCAGCAAGAAGGTATCCTCAAAGAGAGTCAATTAGATCGCTATTCCGGAAAACTTAAAATGAATCAAACCGGCTGGGACGGTAGACTTAAAATAGATTATAACTTATCTGGTAGTCGTACAGAAAATTTAAGACCAAACATTAATGCTACTATCAGTGATATGCTTGGGCTCAACCCTACTTTTAATGCATTTCAAAACGGCCAATTCTCCTTTTTACCGGAAGGAAGAATTAACCCATTATTAAGAAATGACCTGTTTAGCGATGAAGCAACCAACAATCGAATTTTAGCGAGCATTGCCCCCTCGGTAGAAATTGTAAATGGCCTGACCTATAAACTTAATATAGGAGTGGACTACTCTCAAACCAGCAGATATATCCAAAATAGAGCTATTTCACTTGCACAATTTGATCAGTTAGGCTCTTTAACTTCCATTGCCGTAGAAAACACCAATCAGTTAATTGAGAACACACTGAATTATTCGTTTGCCATTAATAAACACTCATTTTCTGTCCTGGCCGGACATTCTTATCAAAAATTCTTCTTTTTCCAGCGAATTGTGGATCAAGAGGGTTTTGAGGAGTCTTCTATTGACCCAAGATATACTGGTGACTATATTAGTTCAGATATAAACATTGTAGAGGTAGATGCAGCAGCCGAGGAAAATGAGCTACAATCTTTCTTTGGCAGAGTGAATTACTCTTATGATGATAGATACTTGCTCACCGCCACGTATAGAGCGGATGGTAGCTCAAAATTTGGAGGAAATAACCGGTATGCATACTTTCCTTCCATCGCCTTAGGGTGGACTATTTCTAATGAGCAATTTTTTTCCAGTTCATTTATTAACAATATAAAGCTACGTGCGAGTTGGGGTGAAACTGGAAACCAAGAAATTCCTTCGAAGATTACCCAAGTTAGTTTTGAAGAATCCAGAAGTGATCAAAATACTTATCCACTAGAAGATGACCAACTATCTATTGATGATTATCCACTTGGGATCACTTTTGAGCGATTAGCTAATCCTAATCTTCAGTGGGAAGTATCGCGACAAACCGATATTGGTCTAGATTTTGCGCTTTTTGATCAACGTCTGACAGGTACTATTGACTACTTCCTGAAAGTATCTGATAATATCTTACTTGAGGTTACCCCTCCTGATCCTATTTCTCCCACTCCTACATTCTGGACTAATATTCCTGATATAGAAATAAGAAATCAAGGATTAGAGTTGTCAATGGCTTATTCCAGCAAACCAGGAGCTGCTTTTAGCTGGACATTCGGTGGAAATTTCTCAAAGATTAATAATGAAATTATTAATTCTCCATTTAGAGTTTTGACCACTGGTTCTGCTCAGGGGGCTGGCCAAACCGGTGCTACTATAAACGGATACATTAATGGTGAGTCAGTAGGCTCCTTTTACATGCTTACGTTTGATGGAATTGGTGAAGATGGCCTTAACCAGTTTGTTGATCTAGTACCAGATGGAGAACAAACAGATGATGACCGGAGTGTAGTAGGGTCAGCGCTACCTGACGTAGTATATGGCTTCTACGCTAACATGGGTTATAAGGGATTTGATTTGTCTGTAAATTTTAATGGTGTAGCCGGAAACAAAATTTACAATCATAACCGAATGGAGCTATTTAGTCGTGGTTTACTGTCCACCTCCAATAATGGCACCCCATTTACCACAGAATTTGCCAATGAATCTAACATCAATTCTAATACGGTATCCACTCGTTACCTGGAGGATGGGGGTTTTCTTCGCTTAAATAATCTTACTCTGGGATACAGTTTTTCTCCGGAAAAATTGGGCCTGAAAGAAGGCATCTTTGAGAATATTAGATTCTTCATGACAGGTCAGAATTTGTTCGTAATCTCCAATTACAGTGGGTTTGATCCGGAGGTAAATACAGGTATCAGTTCAGGAGGTATTCAGACATTTGGCATTGATAGACTTACCTATCCTGCCGCTCGAACATTTTTAGTTGGTCTCAACGCTACTTTTTAAAATCAAAAAAATCACGATCGAAATGAAAACTGGATTTATAAAAATCTTCCTGATGCTTACGTCATGCTGGATGCTAAGCTGGGGATGTACTTCTTTAGATGAGGAAGTTTTGGATGAAGTATTGGAAGGTAGCGGTACAGCGGATGTGATCAGCGGATCTATTGCACCTGCTTATGGTAACATTGCAAAAGGTGTATGGCGGCATACGAGGAACTTTGCCTTACAAGAAATTGCCTCTGAAGAGGCCATACTCCCTAATAGAGGAGGCAAAGATTGGTTTGACGGAGGTAAATATTTTGAACTTCATCGGCATACCACCACGCCCACGAACGCTGCGGTTACCGAAACTTGGGATCAGACCACTATTACCATATCTCGAACTTTGAGCGCCATAGAGGTGCTACGCCCATTATCTGAAAGTGGAGACGAAGAAGCCACCGGAGCTCTTTATGAAATGATTGCGCTTAGAGCTTACCTGAATATGTTAATGTTAGATAACTGGGGCCTAATCTTCAAAAAGGAATCGTCCCAAGAAACTTCGACCATTTTGAGAGGACAGCCGGCTATCGATTATATCCAGGAAGAATTGGAATCTGTAGTAGACGTAATTAATATGGATAAAGGACCCGGTAGAATGACACAAGGAGCAGTTTGGGGTTTACTGGCCAGGTTACATCTTAATGCGGCAGTGTGGAGAGATCCTTACGGTACTCCTGACTTTCGAGCAGAAGATATGGATAAGGTTATTGAATACAGTGATAATATTATCAACTCTGGTAGATATAATCTGTCTTCGGAATACTTTGACCTTTTTGATGATGATAATAATGGCAATTCAGAATTGATATTTGCCTTAGATCAAAGAGGTCAATTATCAAGTGAACATAGCAGATGGACCTATTGGTCGATGTCTGCCGCAGTTTATGGGAGGCCGGAGTGGATAGCTACTGGTAATCCGGATGGAACTAACGGGCCTGCTATGACTCCAAGTTTTTATCAAAAATGGGAAGATGCCTACAGTCCTGCTGATCCAGCTGTGGATGCACGTTTTTACAAACAAAATCTGATGGTACCGGCAAACCTTCAAGATCTGAACGGGCTATCTCCCAAAGGTGGAGCGGACCTCAATCAGTTTTTCTGTGTACCGTTAAGTGAATTCGAAATTGATCGTGGGATCTTGAGAGGGACTATTTGGGGCGCACGCCGATTTGCCGATAGGAGTCAAGGCTACCTTAGCTGCGATGGTAATGGCGTGAGGGTCTATCCGGTAATCCCTAGAAATTCCGTTGTTAATGACGAGGGTACCGTATTTAATCCTGATGACTCTGCGGTGTATGTAACACATACTCAGCGGGTAGATCTGGAGGGACCCCACGCATCGCATAACTCCGGCTATCGTTTTTCTAAATATGCTTTTAGCAGTACCTCGGCTAATGCAAATTCATTTAGTAGCATTGACATTGTGCTCTTAAGATTAGGTGAAGTATACTTAAACAGAGCAGAAGCTAAGCTTAGAAAAGGTGATAATGCAGGTGCACTTGCAGACATCAATTTACTCAGAGCATCCCGTAACGCCCGTCCAAGCCAAATCCCACCAGCTTTAAACGGCATAGACTTGGAAAGTTTGTTAGACGAGCGCGGATTTGAGTTGTACTGGGAAGGGCTAAGAAGAACGGATCAGATTCGGTTTGGGTCATATGAAGACAGCTGGACAGAAAAAACGGATTCAAACCCCGAAAGGCGATTATTCCCGATACCTCAGAGTGCTATTGATGGGTCATCTAACTTACCTGATTTTTTAATTCAAAACAGAGGCTACTAGACTCGGTTTTGAAATCTTCAGTTAGAATCAGTGCAGCTTCTGCTTTGATTTTAACTGAAGGTTTTTGTTATCCCGTATTTGTTGGAATTTGAATCCTTGAATCTAATGTCTAGGTTTATTTCTATCATAACAAGTTGTTTGAGCATAGTGGGTATGTTACACGGTCAACCTATTAAACTACACTCACACAACGATTACCAGCACCATGTACCCTTCTGGACAGCCTTGAGCCTTGGTTTTCAGTCTATTGAAATAGATGTTATACTCAAAAATGATAGTCTTTACGTGGCGCATGAATGGAATGAAATTACGCAAAAACATACTATAGAGTCCCTTTATTTTGGACCGCTGCAAAAAGCCATAGAGCAAGAGTACATCAACACCAATAGTCTTCAACTACTGATTGATGTAAAATCACGAGCCCAACCCACCTTAGAGAAAATAATAGAAACTATAAGTAGGTTTCCCACGATCACAGGTGACTCTCGCATTACCTTCGTTATCTCGGGGAATCGACCGAACTATACTACTTATGATACCTACCCGGATCATATTATGTTTGACTATCAGAGCTTAGATTTTCCAGACGACCTGCACTTGGAGAAAGTAGGGTTAGTGAGTGTGAATTTTAAGGAGATTTCTGTGTGGAACGGA
This sequence comes from Bacteroidota bacterium, assembly GCA_039199635.1. Lineage (GTDB taxonomy): Bacteria > Bacteroidota > Bacteroidia > Cytophagales > Cyclobacteriaceae > Fulvivirga. The sequence continues at coordinate 21,833 of JBCCSU010000040.1, forward strand.
AAAGGAAGATTGGTAGATAGAGATTTACAGCGCGTGAAATCGGCTATTGAAAAAGTTCATGGAATCGGAAAGGCATTCAGGTTTTGGGGTAGTCCTGATTCAAAAACAGCCTGGAAAGCATTGCATGAGCTAGGAGTGGATTACATCAATACTGATATGCCTGCGCGAGCATCTGAATATGCACGGCAGTATGAGATTAGCACTTACGCTGCCAGGTCGCTCAGTAAAGTATATCATCCTACGTTCCAATCCGATGGTATAGCCCGACCCATCAAAAATATTATTTTGTTCATAGGAGATGGCATGGGCTTGGCACAATTATCCGCGGGTATGTATGCCAATCATAATGAGCTTAGTATTACTCAATTAAAAAACGTGGGTTTGGTAAAGACACAAGCTTCAGATGATTTCACCACGGATTCTGCGGCAGGCGCCACGGCGATAGCTACCGGTCAAAAAACAAAAAACAGGTATATTGGAATGAACTCTGAAGGGCAGCCAATAACTAACATCACTGAATATTTAAAAGACTTCGGATATCTTTCAGGGGTTATTACCACGGATCATCTTACTGGCGCTACACCATCGGCTTTTTATGCTCATCAACCGGAGCGTGATAATGTAAGTAAAATAGCCCAGGATTTCTTAAAAAGTAACTTGGTCTTGGGTATCGGGGCTGGAAAGGCTGATTTTTCCGAATTGAGTTTTAAGGATATTGAAGTGCTAGATTCCTTAGAGGAGCTAAGCGCTACGGATAGTGAGCGCGTAGTTTATTTTTCTTCCTGGGCCGGGTTACATCCCATGATAAAGCAAGAGAATGATTATTTATCAAGGGCGGTGAAAGCTTCATTACAATTCTTTACCAATAGAAAAAATCCATTTTTTCTATTGGTTGAAGGCGCGTTAATAGACTCAGGTGGTCATGCTAATAGAATAGGAACAGTAATCGAAGAAGTTAATCATTTTGATCAGGCAGTGGCAGAGGCGCTCAGATATGCTGATCAGGATCAAGAAACCCTGGTAATAGTGACGGCAGATCACGAGACCGGAGGCCTTTCCCTACCCCATGCCCACCTTGAGAAAAGAGAGGTTACAGCTAGTTTCAGCACACATGATCATACTGGAATAATGATTCCTTTATTTGCCTACGGTCCATATTCTCAAAGTTTTATCGGGGTATATGAGAATACAGATATTTTCAAAAAAATTGTATCTCACCTTCGAAAATATAACAACATTGAAAAAGCGATTAAAAATGGGAAGTAGTTGTGTAAATCTTAGAAATTAAAAACCCAACGACCTTTAGTTGGCAAGTTCCTGGGAATTGAACTTGCCGAGCTGCGGCCGAGCTGCGTCGGCGATCGCATTGAATAAGGCATGCGCCTCGACACCTGCCGTCGCGAAGGCCCACGC
>JBCCSU010000041.1:0-23232 GCA_039199635.1 Bacteroidota bacterium
ACTATGCTCTGACCCAAAAACGGGTTTGTCACATACAGGGTTTTATTCAAAATCCAACCAGACACATAGGTCAGAAATAAGATTCGGTGTGATTGGTACCGATGTTCAAATTGAAAAAACATTGTCATGGATAGATAACTTCAAAAATAGGATTGAAGCATCAATTGAATATATAAAAGATCCTTCAGACGGGATTGAAATAGTAGATGGAGAAGTAAGAGATTATGAAGAAGATCTTGAAGATATAATTCCCGAAACCGAACTCATGCAGCTATTTAAGGATGAAATCCTAAGGTTTAGGACTGATGAGACCACAGAAAGTTATTTACTTGAAAAAACCCATAACCCTGATTTTCCTGGCTTTACGAAAGAACAGCTTGATTGCTGTTTTGTCAACAATGAGAACTACAATCGAAAAATTCTCGAGAGAAAATTCCAGAATATCATCGATGACAAAGACCTTAAAAGCTTCGATAAGGCAATAAAGGTGGGGGACCTTATTGTGGAGCAATATGAAGCTCTTGTTAATGAAGATAACATTTACAAACCTGATATTTGCATCATTGTTCTAAGCCCACCCATCGCTAAAAAATTGGCTTCAATCAAGCTAGGTGGTGGCCAGTATTTTAACTTGAGGCGATATCTGAAAGCTAAGTTTCTCAGTATAAAGAATGCCATACCATCTCAAATAATACTTGAGGAGACAATTGAAGGCAAGCGAAAATCTATGCAAGATGACTCTTTTCAAGCATGGAATTTCTGTATCGCTAACTATTACAAAAACAGTTGTGTCCCATGGAGCATCTCAATAGAAGAAAAAAACTCATGTTTTGTAGGTATTAGCTTCAATAAGGTTTTAGATACGGAGGAAAATTTGAAAAGAGCTAGTGTAGCTCAGGCATTTAACCACGAGGGAGATGGCATCATTTTCATGGGTAAGCAATTTGAATGGGACCACAAGGAAATGAATACAAGAGCTCCCCACCTTACTCACGACTATGCCAAATCATTGATTGGAAAAGTTCTTAAAGAATATAATAAACATAACCGGTATCCACCTAATAGGGTCGTAGTACACAAAACAACTGATTTCTGGGATTCAGCGATTTCTCCTGACTATCCAGAAGTTGAAGGTTTAAGAGATGGCATAGTCCAGGAGCTAGGTGACGAGGTAGTTATCGATTTTGTTACTGTTAAGTCTTCCAACGTTAAACTGTTGAGAAAATTAGGAAAATATCCTGTTCATCGAGGAACATTGATGAAAATTCATGATAAGCAAGGAATTCTTTACACCACGGGATACATTCCTTATTACGAATCTTATCCTGGCTTGCATGTACCTCATCCGATCGAAATTAGTATATATTCAGGCGATAGTTCTGTAGAAAAAGTTTCGAGAGAAATAATGGCCTTAACTAAGCTGAATTTCAATAACTGCAATTTTTACAGTAGTCTTCCCATTACGATACAATTCTCCAAGAGGGTGGGAGAAATTATTCAATATCTAGAAGATGGAATAGTACCGCCTTCAAAATACTACTATTATATGTAACCAAATTTCATAATGGTTCTCTTTAGCCATTAAATTGTGTGTTATTGGTGCATTTTTCAGCCATAAGAGTGAATTGTAGTATTAACCCCTTTTAGTTTTAAACTTCATTTCGTTTTCCTCCGTCCTGGTTCGCACTATTTTCTTAATGATTTCTTCTGGTAACGGAGAGCCTGGTGGAAAATGAAGCGTGGATCCCGAATTCTTAATAACCAAAGTTTTTAACTCCTCCCTCATAGACTTAACCAAGTCCGGGTTCATAGTGTAAAGACTAATTGCATCCTTCTTAACGCCAAACCCCACAAGCATATAATGAAGCTTAAAGGATGGGATTTGATAGCTTATCAATTCTTCGGCTTCTGGCACCTCAGATTTAATAATTGATCTAAGTTGTTCAAGTCCTTCATGGTATTGTTCAGGTTGCAAGGTGATGTAATCTGATATAGTTTTCGGAGTAGTCATGAATATGTGTTAAGGTCAATTTGAGGATGACTTTGTGTCAAGGAAGCCAGGGATCATGGCCAACAACCAATCTGTTCGTTCCATCACACCTATATGCGTAGTGCCTGGTAAAATGGCCAGCTGGCTTTGTGGTGCAGACATAAAATCCGGGGTAGGGCCACCACCTTTTAAACGATACATTTCTACCGTATGCTCCGGCTTAACAATATCTGCATCTCCGTTGATGAACAGTAATGGGCATGGTATATCAGCTATGTCTTCAGCTGCCCATTTTTGAGGAGTTTTATCTAAAGCAATCAATTTCTTCATCAAAACCGGAAAATTGTCTGGATTGGGAGAAAGGGTATCATAAGCATTTTTGAATGGTGTACCTTCCATGTATTCCGGTTTCAACTGGTCAATCATGGAAGTCAGTTCAGGATAGACCCCTTCGGATTCGTAGGAAGCTGAAGCGACAACCATTTTATTGATCAACCGAGGATGCCGAATACCTAACTGTAGTGCCACTCCACCGCCCATACTGTAGCCAAATACATCTGCTTTTTCCAATTTCAAATGCTTGATCAAACCAGCTACATCATCCGCCATATTTTCGTAGGTGATTGGCCGGTCAATGTCAGCTGTTCTGCCATGACCTTGAAAATCTAGTGCAATGACCTGACGACTTTTGGATAATTCGGTTAAGAAGTCACCCCATAAGCTGAGCGTGGCATAGGCACCATGCAGTAGTACGATAGGCTCCTTACCTGATTTTTCTCCATGGGTCTCATAGTACATGTTCAACCCCTTGACCTGGGCGTAGTTTCCGCTTTGGGCTTGGACTATCCCAACTGATGCCAGGATAGTGAACATTAGTGTAATTTTTCGTAGTGCGTCCATAGTGTTAAGGATTCAATTTTTTAAGTACACTATCCAGATTTTCAAATGCCATGGTGAGTCCTTCCTTCATCCCCATTTCTATGACCTGTTGTAAGTGCTCTTCTGAGACGTACTCAGAAACAACGGTAACGAAAGTGCTTTCACCTGTTTCATCAAACTGATTGTTGAATGTTGATACAGGCATTTCAGGATTAACATTTCCTTCCTGGTCGCAGAAAGCATCTTCACCTGAGAATTGCTTATGAATATCGATTGAAAAATAATTAGTACGGGCAATGTGTTTTTCTCCTTCTGGCCCAACCATAGCATAAAGACGGTGACCTCCTTCTTTAAAATCCATATGTGATGTTTCGGATTTCCAGGGTTCAGGAGCCCACCATTGGTCTAATAACTCTGCTTCTGTCCATGTTCTCCAGACAAGGTCAAGAGGTGCGTTGAATGCTCGCTCTACAGTGAGAACGTTTCCATTTGCTGTAAACGTCGTGTTGCTCATTTTATTTGTTTTTTAATTTATTTAATAGATTATCAAGACTGTTAAACCGGTTTTCCCAAATCTTCCTGAATTGGTCTAACCATTGATCTATCTCCTTCATTTTGTCCACTTTTAGTTCATAGAATATCTCGCGCCCTTGCTGGTTTGAATCAATTAGATCGCACTCATTCAAGATCTGAATGTGCTTGGATATGGTAGGTCTGGCCACATCAAAATTGTTGGCGATGGCACCTGCCGTCATGGTTTGAGATGCGAGCAATACCAAGATTGCTCTCCTGGTAGGATCTGCAATGGCTTGAAAGGGATCTCTTCGTAATTTCATATTCTGTTGTGTAGCTATTTGACTACAAATATATAAATATGAAGTTAAATAACTACAAGTTAAGCGAGAAGGTCGTTGAATCTATAAGTGTTCGGTTAGTACTGGAAATTCCACATTTAGAAATAACCAATTCCACATTTTGCTTTAACCGTAACACGTGGTGGAGAATTTGCAGCCCGGCCATGCACGTATTGGCGGCAAATACGCAGGGTTTGTTATATAATTTATATTATGTTAAATAAAATCTTTCAACCCTTGGTAACTATCCTCTAAGCCGATCTACCAATACCTCCTTCCTCTGAGGCGACACTGGCAATTCATTACCGTTACTTAATTGTACATACCCTATCTTGCCCTTCGTGATGTTTCAGTGTTCTACAAATCAGTCGTGTGTCATTGTTGTCTAAATGAAACTTGGTGAAATTGTCGTGCGCTTCACAGTGCACAATGTCCCTAGCCTTGATTACCTCTAAACCCTCCATTACTGGCAACACGATCTTTGTATCTTGGTTTTGTTTATGTTTTAAATTTTCCAGTAATACTCTTGTAGTATTCAGCTCATGCTGACCTGAGGCTACCTTGTCTACTGCGTTGATCAGTTCATCGATATCTATCGGCTTCAAAATATAATTAGAGGCACTATGTTGTATGGCCTGAATGGCATAATGACTGTAGGCCGTCACAAAGATGGTTTCAAACCGGATATGATCTAGTGACGTCAATAAATCAAACCCGTTGCCATAAGGCATTTCTATGTCCAGAAACACTACATCAGGATCATGTTGCTGTATGGCTGATTTTCCTTCTTTGATATTGCTACACGCTACCAATATCGTGACTTGTGGGCAGTACTGTGACAGGTAATTCTGCAGCGTTTCACGGCTTGAAGCCTCATCTTCAACTATTATGGCCCTTAACATGGTTGTAACATCAGTGATTTTGGCAAGAATACTTCAACCTTCGTACCGGTTGCGTCCCCTTCCAAATCGGTAATCGTCAATCGGATCTTGCTGTTATAGGTATCGTTGATCAAGGCGATGCGGTTTTGGGTGTTCTTCATGCCTGTAGATTTCTGTTGACTTTGATTCTCTGTTTTAAGCGCTTTAGATCGCTTTCTGCCAATGCCATTATCTTCAATAACCATTTTTAGCCCGTTATTTTGAGACAGCAGCTTTACAACAAGTTGCCCCTTCCCTTCTTTGTATCGTAATCCATGCCATATGGCATTTTCGATAAAAGGTTGTATCAGCATAGGCGGCATGGCATACTCTTCACTTAAAAGCGCTTCGTCCACCTGAAAATTATAGTCAAATTTATCCTGAAATCTGAAGTGTTCTAATTTAAGATACAATTCCAAGGTAGAAACTTCTTCCGTTAGCGGTACAAAATCAGACTGAGAGTTTTCCATCACAATACGCATCAAACGAGAAAATTCTGAGAGGTATTTATTCGCCTGTCGCATATCATTTTTCGAAATGAAGCTATTAACCGAGTTCAAGGCATTAAAGATAAAATGAGGGTTCATCTGACTGCGTAACGACTTTAAGGTCAACAACTGGTTGGCCAAGCGCTTCTGTTGTGAGCTGCGGTACAATAAAAAGCCAGCGATTAGAATCACCACAATCAGAAGCAATAACCCGTAGATCATCAGGTTCTTTTGGCTGCTCTCCTGCTCTAACAAAGCAATCTGGCTTGCATTTAACTCCCTGTCTTTTTCAAGAAGCTTGATCGTTTCGCGGTTGTCATACAGGCTCTCTAGCACCTTCTTACTCAACTCTATCTCCTGCTGCTTCTTTTCGTACTGTTGATCGACCAGCGCCACGTACTTTTCATAATTGGACAAAGCCTTACTATAATCCCCTTGCTCCGCATACACATCAGATAAGGTTTTGCTAGCCTTGAGGCTTTGTTCTATATCGCCGCGCTCATTGGATACCGAAAGCCCGGAGTTCAAATACGGCAGCGCCTCTCCTGCCTGGTCATTGGATAAATACAGCTCGGCGATTTCCAGGTTCAGGTCCCCTTGCAGTGCCGTATCCTGCACAATCAGGCTGTTCTGCAAAGCTTCTTTCCTAAAATCCAATTTCCGTTGAAAATCATCTTGTCTATCCAACACGCGGCTAATGCCTTCAGTCGCATTGCGATTGGTATTAATGTTCCTTGTTTCCACGGCATCATCCAACAACTGTTGGTAGAGTTCAAGTGACCCTTCTTCATCGCGCTCTTCCAATACCCGTCCCTTTAGGAGATTACCACTGTCTTCTAACGACCCCTCTCCTAGTTTCTGGCCTAACGCCACTACTTGATCGGCAGACGACATGGCTTCTGTGAGGTTACCATTCCCCAAATGTGCATGGCCTAAAGCCAGCAGCCCCTCACCTTTCAAGCTATTTTCTTGTTTGTATCGGGTTAAGAAGCGGTTTATCGCCTTGACGGCGGCATTCCAGTCTTCCTGTGCCAGGTATACCTTACCAATTTCGTAATAGAGCCTTTCGGGTATCCGCACCGGCCTACCTTTATTCAGTTTGGAACGCGGGGTGGAAAAGGATTCTACTTTATTGAAATTCTGTAGCGCCAAGTCGTATTGTTCCAGGTTGTAATGCGCCTGTCCCAGGAGTTGGTAGAGCTCAACCTCTTCCTGCGGAGTAATGCTTTTAACATTGTTTTTAAAGAAATCGCTCAATAATTCAATAGCCTTAACTGGCTGATTATCTAAATGTTGTTTCGCCAGTTCTAATTCTTTTGTTGGTTTTTTACTTAAATACGTACTTGAGGCCTTTTTCTCTTTTTGTGCCCTTACACTGACCGTTGAAGTCAAGATTAGCACCATTAGGGCAATGCTGGATAAGATCCTTTTTCTGGCCATAACCAAAGGTACGTTATTTAAATACCTGCGATGTCTTGTTCGCTAAGTGAAATGCCGTGTTCACTAATTCCTACTTTGTTGCAGGCTATCAAGCGCGTTCATAAGCTTAAAAAAACAAGTATTATGAAAAAGAAACCTGTCTTAATCCTCATGGTCATGACCATGGCCACTTCATTTGCACTATTATTTGGTCATTCGTTGACTATCCCAAACTCGCCGAAGGCGGACGATGAGCCCCAGCAACCCTTGCCTGTAGCCAGAAACATCCGACTGGCATTGCTTTTAGATACGAGTAACAGCATGGACGGTTTAATCGACCAGGCCAAATCACAGTTGTGGAATATTGTTGACGAAATGACTGAGGCCACGCATTCGGGGGTACCCGCCGAGTTACACTTGGCGCTATACGAATATGGCAATGATAACCTGAGCATTACCTCCGGGTATGTACGCCAAGTAAGTGCTTTCACGCAGGATCTGGATGAAGTATCACGGCAGTTATTTGCCCTTACCACGCATGGAGGTTCAGAATATTGCGGCACTGTAATCACCAAATCATTGGAGAATATGGATTGGGGCGATGATCCGAACGACTTGAAATTCATCTTTATTGCAGGCAACGAAGAGTTTTCACAGGGCCGGGTGCCTTTTGAAAAGGCTTGTGCGCTGGCCGTATCGTCGGATGTGGTAGTGAATACCATTTATTGTGGTGACTACCGCCGTGGGATAAATGAGCTATGGAAGAAAGGTGCTGAAGTCGGCGGTGGTAGCTATATGAATATCGATATGGATAAGGCAACGGTGTATATCCCCTCTCCTTACGATGACAAGATTGATTCTTTGAATGATGTTCTCAATAAAACCTACATTGGCTATGGGCGACATGGTGAAGCCAATAAATCACGTCAGTTGAGAGAAGACGCGAATGCCAGCCAGTTGAGTAAGGAGAACAAGGTTAAGCGTGCTATTACCAAAAGTAAATCTCATGCTTATAAAAATGAAGGCTGGGACTTGGTAGATGCCATCGATAAGAATAAGGTCGAATTGAAAAATTTGTCCGATCAGGAGTTACCTCAAGAAATGCGTAACATGAGCATTGCAGAGAAAGAAAAGTACCTATTTGAGCAAAAAGAAAAGCGCACAGCGGTACAAACGGAAATCCAGAACCTGGCCAAATTGCGAAAGAACTATGTGCAAGCACAGGATACCACTACCTCCAACGGATTAGAGCGTGCCATCCTTAAATCGGTCAAATCGAAGGCTAAGGAGAAATCGTTTGAGTTCGATAACTAGTACCAAAAGCCACTCCGGATGTTATTTCGGGGTGGACTTTTATTCTGTAGTTATGATCCGTCTGCTTCCGCAATCACCGAAATCCGAAAAGATCCCCGCTTTTACTGTAAAGTACCTCGATTTTGAGTGTACACAATATGATATTTAGCGGATGCCCCTCTATTTCTGAAGTCATGCCGTAGGCATCTTTACCACTCAGAAAGGAGGGCGGAACTAGTTGATATTGCGTTACGGAATGATTAAAAATGAATTTTCTACCATCTCACGAGTATGCTTTTGTTTTTATGATAAAAAAGTCGCTATAACTCAGCCAGAAGAGCTTTCAAACGCTTCCAACCTTCTTCCCTAGCTTTTTTATTAGCTTCAGAGGCATCAGAGCGTTCTCCTGCACGAAAAAAACCATGACCTGCTCCTTCGTAGATTACAGGCTCATAATTTTTATTAAATTTAGACATGGCAGCCTCACTGCGTTCTATGGTAGCATTCACCCGATTATCGTTGCCTCCGTAAAAACCATAGACAGGCACGCCGATCTTTTCATAGGCATCTTCTGATTTTGGCCCTGTGCCATAGCACACAAAGGCCGCTTCTATTTGGTCCGTATTGGTACTCAGCCGGAAGGTTTGACTACCACCCCAGCAAAAGCCAATGACTGCCACTTTCCCATTTCCAGAAGCTATTCCTTTCGCATAATTGATGTTGGCTTTTAGATCTGCCGTGACCTGGTCTGGATCCAATCCATAAATTCCGGTTCTTGCCGCATCCGAGCTCTCATAACTATTGGTTCCACCCCCGTCAGGTGCCGTACCGCTCAATAGATCCGGAGCTAAAGCTATGTATCCGGCTTCCGCGATTTGATCCGCCAGACTCCTAGCCCAGTCGTTCAACCCCCTATTCTCATGAATTACCAGCACCACCGGGACTTTTTCCGATACCTCCGGAAAAACCAGGAATGACTTTACAGTGCGGTCCCCATGCGTAATGTCAACCCATTCGTGATGGCGTGGAGAGTCTTCCAGGCGCTCCAAGGGTGTTTGAGCGCTCAATACAGGTATTAATAGTAGGTAATAGAGTAAAATTGATAAAAGCTTCATATTTAACATGTTAATCCAACCAATTAAATATAAGCTTTTACTTATTAATTGGGGCCGAATTGAAAACTGACCCATGACTTCTTGAGTATGTCCATCTCATTCTCAATTAGAAAAATAAAAAACAAGAGGATACTTTTACCCCTCGTTCTCTACCCTTGGTGCTTATATTAACGCCTTTCTCAAACCTTACCTTAAAAATATCGCTATCGCACCTAATGCTGTTAACAAGAGGATCATTCTCCGGTATCCGTCATTTTTGATCAGTCGCACCAATCTCACACCCAGAATAAATCCTACGATTACGGCGGGAAAGATCTTTAGGCTGACTAAACCTGATTCCCAGGTAATCGTGCCCCATACCCAAATATGAAACGGAAGTTTAAAGAGATTGATGATAAAAAACAGCCAGGCAGCTGTACCTATAAACTCATTTTTAGGCAGTCTCATGGAAAGAAAGTAGATGTTTGAGAAGGCGCCTGCTAAGTTTCCTACCATGGTGGCAAAACCTGCAGCTAACCCCATGACGGGAGCAAACACCGGTGACCTAGGAACCTGCTTGGAACTTCGGTCCCACCAAAACATAAATATGACGCTAAACAGAATTACGCCCGCCATCCCTTGCTTAAAAACATCCTCTGGTAGGTGGGAACCTATCCAGACCCCAACAAGTACTCCTACGGCCATCCATGGAATCAGTCTCAGAAGATGACCCCAGTCGGCATGACGATGATAATAGATTACTGCAAATACATCAGCGCCAATGAGAACAGGTAATAAAATGCCTGTGGACGCGCGGGCTTCGTATGTTAGTGCTAATAACGCCACAGCCAGCATAGCAATACCTTTGATGCCTGATTTGGAAAGGCCAATAATCAGACCGGCTACACCACTAAGTGCTATAATTTGCCAACTATCGATGCGGGTAATTGGTTAATGAACAGCAAGGATAAATAATTAATCTGATTTTAAGTATACGTTCTATCACGTATATGATATTGAATATTTACTTGAGTAAAGTAATTTTAATTTACTAGCTATCAGTTAGTTATAATCAATAAATTAGCGGCTGTATCAAGGAGTTTCGTTAATTCAGTAAATGCACACATTCCAAATGAGATCAAGATTTGTATATTTTGATTTAGAATCATTTCAATTTTACTCTTTTAGTCACTCAGTATATCCGCCATCCAAATCATACACTTTTACAAATCCCATTTCTTGTAGTTTCTTTGCCGCGCCTGCGCTTCTTCCTCCCCTACCACAGTAAACAGCTACCGGTATTTTCCGGTCAAAGTGGGCCATACGTTTTTCAAAATCGGACTGCGTATAGTCAATATTTACAGCCCCTTTAATGAAACCTTGATTGTATTCCGAACTGGTGCGTACATCAACCAACAGAATATCATTGGACATGACTTCCGTCAACTGTGTTTTATCGATAAGCTCTACTTCTCCGATTACTTCCTTCTTCTCAGAGCCACACCCCATCAGACTCATTAGAAATAAAGGAAGCACTAATCTTTTCATCATGATATCTCTTTAATTTAAATTTTCTTGGGTGTGAAGGGTTCATTTTACCCTCAATGCCTTCTGAACAGAAAGATAAATGTAATCGGGTATTTTGGCCAAAGTATGGACAAAATAAAAAGCCGGGTCAAAAGATTAACCTCTTGATCCGGCTTTCTTAGACGAATAACCTAATATTATTTTTTTGATTGAATTACTGCGTTTTCGATCTTAGCCTGTAGGTCTGAGAGATCAGCTGTATTGCTTTTTTCTTTTGTTATCTTCATGCTCTTCACGTAGTGAGTTACTGCTTCGGAATAAAGCTTACTTAGTATATAGTAATCACCGGCTACTTCGTGACCCAAGGCGCTTTCGTTAATACTTAAGGATTTTTCGAACCAACCTTTGGCCTCCGTCAGATTAACCTTTTTGGTAATACACATTTCAGCCGCTTTAGCATAAGACTGCCAATCATCAGGAGCACAAGTAGACGCTAACTCCCTAGCCTTTTCGGTGGTCTTATCAATTTTACCTAAAGCAAAAGAACTCAGGGGCATGATTAAAAGCATCATAAATAAAGCGTAAATAGGACCTACTTTTTTTAAATTTTTCATCGTGTGTGTTGTTATTGTTTGAAATTGAATTTATCAGCCGCAGTACCAACTTAGTGCCAGAATTTGACTATCGTAAATAACTGATTATCAATTTTTTAAATCTTACTATGAATTGGGGTAAAGAAATTTACGTGAGATGAAATGAACGAAATGTGTTCATAATCGTTCAAATAACATTTTAGGATAGTTTACGTAGCTCTTCGTCAGTCTACTTTTGATGTGCCCAAGGTAAGCTGAATAACAAAGCTCAGTATAATTACCAGTAGGCAGCCAAAAGCATTATACCATAAGAAGCCCATCGTTAACACTCCAGCCTCTCCTACCGTATTAAGATAGTGCACGGCAATAACTACTAATTGGCTTATAACTGCGCTTAGAAATACAGCGTTACTCTTGATGGTTTTAAAGAAAAAGGCAACCATGAAAATGCCCAGCACAATGGGATAAAATAATGAGCCAATAAGATTGACAGCTTGAATAAGATTTTCAAATAGGGAGAGTGTAGAAGCAAAAATAATAGCCAATACTCCCCAACCCAGCGTAAATAGTTTAGAAGATTTTAGGTAATGCTCGTCTTTAGCCTCAGGTTTTATTTTTCTTTTATAAAAATCTATGGTTGTCGTGGATCCTAACGCATTTAATTCCGATGCTGTCGATGACATGGCTGCTGAGAATATGACCGCAAATAATAAGCCTACAATTCCTATGGGCAGAGTATTCATTACAAAATTCATGAAAATGTAATCCTTGTCATTAGTTTCTACCTCAGGGAGTGCCAGGCTGATTACCTCTTTTGCTTCATCTCTGAGTCGGTCGGATTCTTCTTGTTTCTCCAACAGTTTAGATCGAGCTTGTTCAATATTGTCATTATCTTCTATCTCCACCGCTTTCATCAGCTCATAGACTGCCACTTTCTTCTCGACAAAGGTTTCTTCATATTTACCTTCTACCTGCCTGAAATCCTCCGACTGACCTGTGAGATAGACTCGTTCCTTGATCGTTTCATTAAAAAAGATAGGAGGTTGATTGAACTGATAAAATACGAAAACCATAGCCCCAATAAACAGAATGATAAACTGCATGGGTATTTTAAGTAAGCCATTCATGACTAACCCTAACCTGCTTTCTTTCAGGGATTTACCGCTCAAGTAGCGCTGTACTTGTGATTGGTCCGTACCAAAATAGGACAAGAATAAAAATACCGCTCCGGTGATACCTGACCAAAAGTTGTACCTATCGTTTAAGTCAAAGTCAAAATTGACCACGTTTAGCTTACCCATTTTACCGGCCACATGCAGCGCATCGGATAATCCTACGCCTTGCGGCAAGGAGGAAATAACCAAAAGTCCGGCCACTATCATACCTCCCATCATTACCGCCATTTGTTGTTTTTGCGTTTGTGTAACTGCTTTGGTACCACCTGAAACCGTATAGATAATGACTAAAAGTCCTATAAGCACATTCGTTTCGAATAACCTCCAACCTAATAGAGAACTAAGTATGATTGAGGGGGCATAAATGGTGATACCCGCTGCTAAACCTCTTTGAATCAGGAAGATAAACGCCGCAAGCATTCGTGTTTTTAAATCAAATCTAGATTCTAAATATTCATAGGCGGTATATACCTTCAGCTTATAATATATGGGTAGAAAGAACACGGAAATTATGATCATTGCCACTGGTAACCCAAAATAGAACTGGATAAACCCCATACCATCATTATAGGCTTGACCTGGGGTAGATAAGAAGGTAATGGCACTCGCCTGGGTAGCCATAATGGAAAGCCCAATGGCCCACCACTTTACATCCTCAGAACCACGAAGATAGCTGTCCATGGTGTTGGCTCCTCTTGTTTTCCATACACCATATGCTACAATACCTATCAGGGTACCAAAAAGCACAATCCAATCAATGGTACTCATGAATAGTTTTGAGTGAATAGGTAGAACAGCAGGATGAGTACCATGAGATTAGCAATTAGAAAAAGGTAAACGTTTTGCCATGAACCCAGGAAGGGAGGTTTTTCATCTTCTGCCACACTAATCTTGGTTATGTCCATACTTGATTTTCTGCGGCATTTCGTTGCCCAGGGAAACCATATTTACAAAAAGACGAAAGGCTCCCGGTACTCCTGCGGGTAATTCTCGAAACATAGAATAACCGTTATAAATGTAATATCCTTTTCCATATTTAGCGACTAAAAGACCCCCGTTCCGAGCTTTTTCACCCTTGTCATTACTGGATAGTAGCGCTTCATATTTATCATCCCAACTACCGGGAAAGTAAAGTCCGCGCTCTTGTACCCAGCCGTCAAAATCTTTTAAGGTTATTTTGTTGGGTACATTCAGTAATTCGTGTTCCGGATTTAGAATACGAACTTCAGCATCTTCTTCTGCCACCCTTGCCCTGGAAAGTTCAATATGGTATGGGGCAAAATTATTCGTTTTTAGCCTGCGATTGGTATTATATTGCGTAACCAGCGTACCACCGTTTTTGACATAATCGAGCAGACGGGGCATATAAAATCCTATTCGATCATTAGTGTTCAAAGCCCGTACCCCTAAAACCACGGCATCTAGTTTGGCGAGGTTCTCAGGGATAATTTCCTCTTCCTTCAATTCCCAAACTTCATAGCCTATTTCTCTCAGCGCAGCGGGTATGGCATCTCCTGCGCCCTGGATATACCCTACCAGGTCTCCCCTACGTTCTATATTGATCTTTACCATTTTAGCTAGAGCCTGAGGCATAATAAGCTGTGTAGGTATATGATCATATTCAATACTCATTTGACTCAGGTCATAGGTATCGTTTCCAATAGCCACGTACGCTTTCAGCTCAGATGAATTTTGATATTTAGGTGGAAGTACGTCAAACGTAAAAGTAGCTTCCTCCCCTTTTCTTACCAGGTCGACATCATAAGAAGCAGGTGCTGACTTCCACCCTTCAGGAAGCTCTAGTGCTACCTTTCCCAACAGGTTGGCCTTTCCTGATTTTACAGAAACTTCAACTTTTTTGGCATTCTCATCAGGAAAAATGTAAACGCCTTCCTGAATGTTTACAAAGACCGGGGGTACAATGTTAAAAGGTCTGTATAACTCGCCATTAACAGGATCGTTCCACTTGTGGATGACAGGTATTTGATAAATAAACGGACGGCCCGATATTTCCAATTCAAAAGATACAGATAGTGAAGGCTCATTTTCCGGCGTACCACGAAGGGAGTAATCTTCGACTTTATACATACCAAGCGATCCAGCTTCCTTGAGCCAATAGGGATCTGAATAAGTGAAATCTGCTGGTATCTCCAATTTAGCGCTAAATTGGAGCCGGATATTGTCCGCTAAATCTGCATTTAGCGTAGTATCTGAGAGGCCGGCATAATTAACGGATTTTAATTTGATGACCTTATCCGATCTGTTTACGGCTTCTACGTTTAATTGAACATATTCCCCTGGCGATACCTGATAATCATCTGCTTTAACTTCCAGGTAAAGGCCCAAAACTGCTTTGATCAACTCATTAGTTTCTTCAAGCTTAATTCTTTTCCAATGATCATCTGAAAGTTTTGTGATCTCATCTCTAATGGATAATAATAAAGGAAGACTTGCGCTTGGATCAGAAGATTTGTACTCATTAATAGCCGTATTAATCAACTTTTCGATATTTTTTCCTCCTTTCACCCGGCCCCAGGAGGTATCGATACCATCAAATAGATCCTGGTCGGCCGGATCACCTTTACGAAGCTCCAGAAATTCTTTCATCTCCCCTCTCACTCCAGTTGATCCAAACCCCTGGCTTTTATGCTGGCTCCTGCTCCTGGCCGCTATTTCTGTGTAGCTCTCGCCTAACAGCGGGTTATAAGTGCCTACGTTGAAGGTTAATACACCTGGTTCTTCACCAGTAATATTTGGATTCCACCAACGCCCGGTATTTAAATACAGTCGCCGAGGTTTCCACGGACTTACATATTTTAGTTGTTCTGGGTATTGTACGCTGTTTCCGGAGAGTTCCATGGCCTTTTCAGCGAAAATGGCAGAGGTGGTATGGTGACCGTGTCCGGCACGCTTGTCCGGAGGAAAACGCGTAATGATTACGTCCGGCCTAAAGTTCCTGTACACCCAAACCATATCGGATAGCACCTCATCACTATCCCAAATCTTTTGAGTTTCTTCTGTCGACTTAGAATAGCCAAAATCGTTCGCCCGGCTGAAGAATTGTCTGCCTCCGTCTATTCTTCTTGCCGCCAATAACTCCTGTGTACGAATTAATCCGAGCCCCTCTCTAATTTCCGGGCCAATTAAATTTTGACCTCCATCTCCTCTGGTCAATGATAAATAAGCTGTACGTGCCAGCCTTGCATTAGCCAGATAAGCGATAAGTCTGGTATTTTCGTCATCCGGATGGGCGGCTACGTAAAGCACTGTACCCAAAAAATTAAGCTTTTGGAGTTTCAGCAATATTTCAGCAGCATTCGGTTTTTCAGGTCTTTGCGCATTGACGGTAGGAATAGCAACGGATAAGATCACTAAAAGTGACCAAACTGTATTTTTAATGAGCGGCATGATTTCTTTTGGCTTACACCGTGCAAATATTAAAGGTTTAGAATACATAACCTGATGATAACGATGAATTTACAGGAATGGTTGAGCCAATGTGTTTGATCTTACTGATACACATCATTTATGTCTCTGATTGTACTCATGCAGGTTTCATAGAAGCATACATAACTTCATTATATCAAAACATCCTTTTAAATGAAGCCTGTTATGAACACGAAAATATTAGTTCCCGTAGATTTTTCTGAATGTTCCATCAATGCCACTCAATACGCGGCATCACTCGCCAAAAAAATGAATGCTTCGTTAGTATTACTCCACTCTTTAAATGTACCCGTTACCCACGGAGAACTTGGCGCAACCACGATATTAGGTGAACTCACTACCGGCATTGAGGAAGATATAGAGGAAAATTTTCAAAAGTTGGTCCTCCAGGTGCCACTGTTAAAAGATATTTCATATACCAAGGTAATCAGGCACAGTTTTGTCACAGATGCAGTATATCATACCTCTGCCAATGAAGCTATAGACTTAATTGTAATGGGTACTAAAGGAGCTCACGGCCTGGAAGAAATGATCATGGGAAGCAATACTTATTCTGTAATACGAGATATAGATATTCCTGTACTGGCCATACCTGAAGGAGCTGTATTTAAAAGTATACAGGGAATTGTTTTTGCGAGCGATTATAAAACCACCAATACTGATAATTTGAAACCTCTATTGAGCTTTACCAAAACCTTTGGCTCAGAGATTCATGTACTGCATGTAGCTTCTGAAAAGAATATTTCTCAAAACGAATTAGAAGAAGCTAAAAAATTTCAGCGGTTCTTTAAAAACGTTCGGCATCATTTCCATTTTATACAAAATGAGAACCTGGAAACCAGTATTGAAAATTATGTCAAAGACCATCGGATCAATATGATATCTCTGTTGCCCAGAAAACATTCATTGTTTGAACAGATCTTCGGAAAAACGCACAGTCGAAAAATTATTCTCCACACGGAAGTACCTCTTTTGGCGTTACCGTCTTAAGTCGTGTTAATTCAAATCATGGTTAAACGAATGAATATGACCTAAAGATGATGAGTGAGAGTAATGGATTCCTCACCGAATTCAATTATTGACTAGACATTACCTAACGAAATTAATTGTGCCGTTACTACTCCTGCATTAAACTCTTTATGGCACTAAAGTGGAAAATGGTTCGTACTGACTGTATTATGGAAAACGATCAACTCACTTGAATATTAGGGTCCACAATTTCTAGATTATATGCTTGCAGCATAGATTTAGGAATACTTTTCTTGATATGGTCTGCAAGTTTTGAGATCATCAGATCTTTATTTGTTTTAGACCTTTTTATTAGACCTACCTCACGGGCCTTAAATTGATCCTCCCCTATCACCGTTATATTCTCCTCTTGTTCGGCACTCAACATCAGAGTGGTAAGTTCTGGTAAAATAGTCATTCCTCCCTTGCTATCAACAATGCGAATAAGTGCATCAATGGAATTACTTCGATAGATAAAGTCTTTGTTCTCACGGATCTTTGAGACATCACAGAAATTATTCATTTGGTCACGAAAACAGTTGCCCTCGTCCAAAAGCCATAATTTGCGATAATCAATCGCAGCTAATGTTCGCTGTAATTCAGGAACCTTGGTAGACGCATAGAGAAAGAATTTTTCGTAAAATAGAACTTCGGTATCAATACCGCCGGCGGTTAACGGTGTAGATAATATGCCTACATCCAATTGCCCTTTCCGTACTCCTTTTATTACCTGCTCCGTTATCATCTCATTAATATCCAGGGCGATATCACCGTAATGGTCTTGAAAGGTATAAGCAAAAAGAGGTACGAGAAAGGGCGCTAATGTGGGGATAATACCTATTTTAAGTCGGCCTTTTAGTGGTTCACTGATATTCTTCGCAAAATCTAGTAAGTCATTAGTATCCTGTACAATAGCATTTGCTTTATCAAGAAAAGCCTTACCTTCATCTGTAGGATAAATTGGGTTTTTAGAACGATCAAATAGAATAAGACTTAACTCTTTTTCTAGTTTGCCCATTTGGAGACTTAAAGCCGGTTGGCTTATTTTCAGATGTAGGGCCGCTTCACGGAAGCTTCCGTATTTCTGCAGAGCCAAAGCATATTGAAGTTGCTGAATCGTCATAATTTTTACTTATTTAAAGATAAGTTTAATAATTATTTCTTATACTACTTTTGGATGAAGATCGAACAAAAAATGACCTTACAAGAAGCCATAAATACTGATAATCTCGAAGCTGTAGATGCATTATTGAAAGATAACCCTACTCTTGTGAATCAAACCGACAGTCGAGGATTTACGCCCTTGATCTTGGCCACCTACATGGAGAAAGAAAATATCACCCGCCAGTTGCTTCAGCACAATGCAGATGTTAATGGCCAAGATGATAACGGTAATACCGCTCTCATGGGAGTTAGTTTTAAGGGGCAGTTACGCTTTGCTCAAGTATTAATTAACGCCGGTGCGAATGTGCACCTGAAAAACAAAGCTGGTGATACAGCTCTCTCCTTTGCCCGTAGATACGGTCAGGATGAAATGGCCAGTATGTTAATTGAAAACGGTGCAAAAGAATAATTGAGCTTTCATGAATATGGTAAGTATACAGGGCACCTATGCACGTAGCTTTTTTTTAAAAGAAGCTGAGTTGCTTGGGTTTCACAGTATACTCCACTCAGCACTCGACCATCAATATTTATTAATCCACTCGAAATTTAAAACAGATCTGCTTTATAAAGCCTCTGAAGATCTTAATGATTTCTTCATAGAAAAATTTCTTAAACACCGAGAAAAAAATCAAGATGACCCGATCGGTAAACGATTTTATACATCTACAGGAATCAAAGATACGTTAGAGGCCTACTTCATACGTTTATACCATTTTAAACAGCGTAAAGACTGGTTTTTACCATATTCTAACGCTATAAAAAGAGAATTACACAGTAACCAGGGCAACCCGATTGCAGCTCATCTTATAAAGTGTTGTGAACAAATAAATCTAAATGCTTTTGATAGTTTCAATACAGTTGAACCTTCTTCAACAGATAAAAACTCGCTCAGTCGTCAAGAGGCTTATTTTAAACTGATGAGCCACATAGATCGATTAAACTACAATTAGGGAACGTGCTATATGATGTATTTAGTTATACCAAACAGCGTATCCTTTTCTTCTTAACACTAACGCTAGCTGTGCCTCTGCTCTCAGGGCTTCTGATCTCTGGTGGATAGGAGCAATATGATTATAAAGATTAGGACGAAGGTACATCCCGTATTTCTCTACGATGTTGGACGATAATTTATGCCCCTTCTTATTACGATACCCTCGCTTATGTTGCAGAAAACGTTCTTTTGGGGTTTTACTGGTCATCCCTACATACAAACATTCCAATACCCCATTAAACTGAGGATTTGCCGATCGGAATCGGGCGCTTTCAGTAAATACTTTTTTGGATAACTCTATGACATAGATACGGTAGGGCAATTTTTACGTATTAAAATTGTAATGATATTTCAAGTTTACCCTTCGGTGATACTAGTTGCGTGTATCTACCTTAGGCTGATTTGATCGAGCATCAGCTCAATAGCCTATATTCAATCAATGATGAATATAGAGAATCATTAGAAGGTCATCACGAAACTTTTCTTTATTTCATTTTTATTGAACCCAGGTCAATAGTAATTAATTGTAGTAGTTATTTTTTTATCCAAACTTCTGTATTTGTAAAACTCTCTTGATTAAAATTGAATAAGCAAATTGTTTTCAAAAGCTGTGGATAAATTTAACATTCAATCACTTGGTGTTGCAGAGGTTCCCTCCCCTCTGAATTTAGAGAAAGTTGAAGGCGGCCAGGTCTTTTCCTACGTTAAAGATGATGAGCGTGTGCTCTTAGACACTTCATTATTAGCTTACCAGGAAACTAAAGATACTGATGAAGGTCCGCAATGCTTGGAAAAAGCAGGACCTAGACAAAATATCTATTTTAACCCGGAAAAAACATCAGCGGCTATTGTCACCTGTGGAGGGTTATGCCCTGGAATCAATAATGTCATTAGAAGTGTGGTGATGGGACTTCATTACTTCTATGGTGTAAAGCGCATACTTGGAATACCTTACGGTTACGAGGGCTTTATTCCATCTTACGGTCATGGTTTTATAGATCTTACCCCGGAAAAGGTAAAAGATATTCATGAATTTGGAGGTACCATTTTAGGTTCATCGCGAGGTGGACAAAGTGTATCTGATATGGTGGATACGATAGAGAAGGAAAATATTGATATAATATTTGCTATAGGAGGTGATGGTACACTAAAGGGGGCGAAGGAAATTGGTGAAGAACTGTTACGAAGAGGATCTAATGCTGTAGTAGCAGGTATTCCCAAGACCATCGATAATGACATAAACTTGATGGAACGCTCATTCGGTTTTGAAACAGCTTTTAATGTGGCTAGTCCCATTATTCGGGATGCACATAATGAAGCCATAGGAGCCTATAACGGTATATCCATTATAAAATTAATGGGTCGGGACAGTGGGTTCATTGCTGCATCGGCAGCGCTGTCTATGCCAGTAGTAAACTTCGTATTAATTCCAGAGATGGATTTTAATCTGCATGGACAAAACGGCTTTTTATCCTGCCTGAAAAAAAGGCTAGATAAGCGTAAACATGCGGTGATAGTAGTAGCTGAAGGGGCTGGTCAGCATTTGTTTAAAAGTGAAGGACAGGTTAAGGATGCCTCAGGAAATGTTCTACATAATGATATCGGATTACTTGTAAAGAATAAAGTTGACGAGTATTTCAAATCTATTGGTTACAGGGTAACTATTAAATATATTGATCCCAGCTATATTATTCGTTGTGCGCCTGCTAATGCTAACGACAGTGTTTTTTGCAGTAGGTTAGCACATCACGCGGTACATGGTGCCATGGCCGGGAAAACAAATTTTGTAGTAGGTCGCTTAAATGGCCAGTTTGCTTATTTCCCTATATCTACCGTGGTAGATCAGCGTCAAAAGGTAGATCTGCAAGGTGACTTATGGTTTTCGGTGCTGGAGAGTACCGGGCAGCCGTTTGTGATGAAGTAAACAATCCTCTGTGACTAGAACCTGAGCTCTAGATTTCTAACAATTATCTATCAAAAAAAGCAGCCCATTTCCGAGCTGCTTTTGATTTAAAAAACCGTAAATCTCCTTAAGGACGGTTCAATATGATCGCTAAAAAGATTACTTTACATCAAACCTATCCAAATTCATCACCTTTGTCCACGCGTCAACAAAATCAGTCACAAACTTCTCTTTAGCATCTTCGCAAGCATATACTTCAGCAAGAGCTCGCAACTCTGAATTAGAGCCGAATATCATATCTACACGAGTTCCGGTCCATTTAACACTTCCTCCTTGAGTGCCCTCGAAAGTCTCATCAGCATCACTGGTGGCTTTCCAGGAGGTAGACATGTCTAACAAATTCACAAAGAAATCATTGGTTAACGTACCAGGCTTATCCGTAAATACTCCATGGTTTGAACCGTCCCAGTTAGCACCCATGGCCCGCATACCGCCTACTAACACAGTCATCTCAGGAGCATTTAAAGTCAGCAGTTGTGCTTTGTCAATGAGAAGTTCTTCGGCAGACACGGAAAACTTACCTTTCAGATAGTTTCTAAAGCCGTCCGCTATGGGCTCCAAGACTGCAAAGCTATCTACATCTGTTTGCTCTAAAGTTGCATCTCCTCTACCAGGGGTAAAAGGTACGTTAATTTGATGCCCTGCGGCTTGAGCTGCTTTTTCCACACCTACACAGCCAGCCAATACAATGAGATCTGCCATAGAGACAGAAACATCAACACTATTCTGAATCGCTTCTAATCGATCTAAGACTTTTGCCAGTTGTGCCGGATTATTTGCTTCCCAATCTTTTTGAGGCGCCAGACGTATTCTTCCACCGTTGGCACCACCTCTTTTGTCCGATCCCCTAAAAGTAGAGGCTGAAGCCCAAGCAGTAGATACTAGCTCAGAAACAGATAATCCAGCATCTGCTATACTTTCTTTTAACGACTGAATATCATCGTTACTTAGTTGTCCCGGAGCTTCAGGAATAGGATCTTGCCAAATTAGCTCTTCCCTAGGTACTTCTGTTCCAATATAACGAGATTTAGGTCCCATGTCTCGATGGGTTAACTTGAACCAAGCCCTGGCAAAGGCATCCGCAAATTCATCAGGATTAGCATGGAAGCGTCTCGAGATAGGTTCGTAAATCGGATCCATGCGCATGGCCATGTCTGCGGTAGTCATCATAGGTGCATGTTTTCTATCTGCAACGTGGGCGTCAGGTACTATGTCATGAGCTGCCTTGTCTTTAGGTTGCCATTGATTAGCACCGGCAGGACTTTTGGTCAATTCCCAATCATATCCGAAAAGAGTATCGAAATAACTATTATCCCACTGAATAGGTGTTGGAGTCCAGGCACCTTCAATACCGCTGGTGATGGTATATTCAGAATGTCCTGTACCGAATGAATTCTTCCACCCGAAGCCTTGCTCTGCTATGGTAGCTCCTTCAGGCTCTCGGCCTACATACTGCCCGGGATCACCGGCACCATGGGCTTTACCAAACGTATGGCCACCGGCCACAAGTGCAACAGTTTCCTCATCATTCATTGCCATACGGCCGAATGTTTCACGGATATCCCTACCGGAAGCGACCGGATCCGGATTTCCGTTAGGCCCTTCTGGGTTTACATATATCAATCCCATTTGAACAGCACCCAGCGGATCTTCCAATTCACGATCTCCAAGGTAACGCTCGTCTCCTAACCAAGTAGTTTCAGGCCCCCAGTAAATATCTTCTTCAGGTTCCCAAACGTCTTCACGCCCTCCTGAAAATCCAAAAGTCTTAAAACCCATAGTTTCTAAAGCTCTGTTACCGGCTAAGATCATTAGATCTGCCCAAGAGAGCTTATTACCATACTTCTGCTTTACTGGCCATAGCAATCTGCGTGCTTTGTCAAGGTTGCCATTATCTGGCCAACTATTCAAAGGAGCAAAACGCTGCGTTCCTGCACCGCCTCCTCCGCGGCCGTCATGAATTCTATAAGTTCCAGCGCTATGCCAAGTCATTCTGATAAAAAAAGGGCCGTAATGACCATAATCGGCCGGCCACCAATCTTGTGAGTCTGTCATGATCGCATCAACATCCTTATTGAGCTCTTCCATATCAATGCTCTTAAATGCTTTTGCATAATCGAAATTGGGATCCATAGGATTAGAAAGAGAGGAATGCTGCCTCAGAATATTCAACTTTAGCTGATTAGGCCACCAATCTCTGTTGGTAGTTCCGCCGCCAGCACTACTATTTAAAGTGCCACTCATGAAAGGACACTTGCCCTCTCCATTAAGATCGTAGGCCGTGGAACCTGAATGTGGATTGTTTTTCATTTCTTACGTTGTTAAAAAATTTTTGCTATTTGATTTAGTGAAGATCATATAAAATTTATTTATAAATATTATTTATTCATTAGCTAAACTTATCGGCTGAATAACGCGTGTGTGGCC
>JBCCSU010000042.1:0-23113 GCA_039199635.1 Bacteroidota bacterium
ATTAATTTAATCATATTTCCGAAGTTGGATTTATTTGTTCTCTGATTGCCAATAAATATGCCAAAGGACTAAAGCCAGTTTTACGCTTGTTAGGCCATATTTAACTGTCCGATATTATAAGGTATCGTCCGATTATGGAATAGACCGTCTGAAAACGAACACTATAATTATCCTGTTTTAATTCTCGTTACAATGATTAGTTTTACGGCCAAAAAAATCTGTTTTTGAGACTTATTACAGTAATATTTCGAATTGTAGTTCTATTTCTGATCATCATTTTAGGTGGATGTCTAGGGAATGAAAAAAACCATAAAGAGTCCTCTAAACCAGTACTGAAAAAGGAAATACCTAACCCTCAACTCAAACAATTTATTATTCAGTTTGAAAAAAAACTAGCTTCAAGTTTTGCAGCGTATAATATCCCCGGAGCTGCAGTAGCTATTGTCATTGATAGCTCGCTTACTTATGTCAAGGCCTTTGGAGTAAAATCATCGGAAACTCAGGACTCTGTTACTACTAACACGCTATTTCGACTAGCCTCAGTCTCAAAAGGTTTTGCGTCCATTCTCATGGGAAAGATATTGTCAGATAGTGCTCACTGGAATGATCCTATCGTCAATGACATGCCTGAATTCAGCGTATTGCCCCAAGATCTTACCGATAGTATTACCATCGCCCACATTCTTTCTCATACCTCCGGATATCCCTATCAGGCTTACAGCACGCTAATAGAAGACGGAATAGATAGGGAAAGACTTTTTACAGAGCTTCAAAGTGTTAAGCTTTCTAGAAAACCAGGAGAAATTCATAGCTATCAAAATGTGGCCTATTCTCTTATAGAAGTCGTTATAGAAAATAAACTAGATACTACATACAAACATGCTATTGAAGACTTACTCTTTACCCCGTTAGGTATGACCAATACTTCTACTACGTACGAAGAAATGAAGAACGCTAAAGATCAAGCTTTACCACATAACCTAAAGAGCAAGCAATTTATCCCCGATGAGCTATCTCCGGCTTATTATAACGTGGCCGCGGCAGGCGGTATTAACTCCAGCGCCAGCGACATGGCTCTATGGCTTAAAGCACTTTTAGGCCAAAGACCAGATCTTGTTGCCAAAGAAATACTCGATGATGTCTTTACGCCGAGGATAAGGACAAGCGTAAAGAATTACCATTTCAGCAATTTCGATCGGCCCAGGAAAGGTTATTATGGTTATGGATGGAGAATAGTAGAGTATCCTAACGACACATTAATCTACCATGGTGGTTATGCAAATGGTTTCAAAAGTGAATTAGGTCTTGATAGAAGTAAAAACGTAGCTATTTGTATCCTAAGTAACGCCCCAAGCAGGTTTAGTAATGAAATGGTGGTGAGTTTTTTTGAGGAATATAAAAAGTACTTGAAGGTTGTTAAATAGGATATGTTTATCAATCGTCTTTTAAGGCATGAATAGGTTTAAGTAAAACGGCTCCTAAAAGCTGGTAGAGCATGGTCAATAGAGAAATAGCGATGACCGCCACTACCGTAACACCAAACAAGGACCAATCCATATTTATTCGATTGGTAAAATCCATGAGCCAATCGCTCATCAAATAATAGCCAATGGGTAAACCAATGAGCAGCGCGATTAGCACGGGTGTAAGTAAGGCCGAAAGCAGGTTTTTGATGAGAACAAGATCAGAGGCACCAAGTATTTTCTTGATACTAATGTTTTTTAGATTTTTCACGAAAGCAAACTGAGCCAAACCAAATAAGCCAATGGCACCAATGAGAACACTGATGAAGGTAAAGCTCTTAAGAAGAGCAAGAAACGTCTGCTCGGATTTAAATTGATCGTTATATACCTCATCAAGAAAATTAAAGGCCATCACATCATCAGGTGCGTGCTTCCGTAAAACCTTTTCTATTTCACCAATCAGGAGTTTGATATTGTTGGTATTATCGATTCTCAGCAAAATATTTTCAAACTCATTCTGGTACATGGCTATTTCAAGTGGCATGATTCCGCTCCGTGCTGAGTTAAATTCAAAATCATCTACCACACCTACTACAAATGATTCACTATTCGGCAGTTTTCCAAAAGAAGTTTCATCGGTACCAAACAGCAAATCACGCATGGTCTTATTAATAATGATGTTGTTACTACCGGCATCCGTGGCCGTCAATGCCCTGCCTTCGAGTAGCGTGAGCCCTGCCATGTCCAAAAAATCTTCGTCTACTTTTTGAATAGCCACATTTACGGTCTCATCTCCAAATTCGCGAGCATACATCCATCCTATCCCCGGAAGATTACCCACCGAAACCCTTTCTACTTCTTGGATACCAAGTAGATTTGTTTTAATTGAACGATACGATTTTTTCATCTGCTCGGTAGTTTCAATGGATAAGATCTTTTCGCTATCGAAGCCCAGATCAAAATCAGAAAGAAAGTACATCTGCCTCATTATAGCTACTGAGCCAAAAATAAGGATAGTAGTAATGACAAATTGCAGTGTTATCAAGGTATTGCGTACCCATAATCTCCCTCCCATCGCACTATCTACGGATTTAACTGCGCTAATGGGTTTAAAGGAAGAAAGAACGAGCGAAGGATATAGACCTGTAAGTACAGACAGTATAAACAGGCCGCAAGTATAACCTGATAGAAACTGAAAACTCAAAAGAACCGAATCATCAATCGGAACTACCACAATTTGATTAAAATAAAAAAGCAATAGCTCAGTTAGGCCTATGGCTAGAATTCCTGATAGGAAGGTAAGTGCAAAGGACTCACATTGAAATTGAAACATTAGACTCACTTTACTGACGCCGATGGTCTTTTTAATTCCAATCTCCTTTGAGCGGTCTGTTGCTCTGGCAGTCGCTAAATTAATGTAGTTAATGGCAGCAACAATCAAGATGAGTACAGCAATAATTGAAAAAGCATAGTATACTTTCTCATTACCTCTGATGCCATCATTTTTCTTTTTAAGCAATGAATTATCACCAAAGTAAAACTGGTTAAGTGACGTAAGCTCTATTTTAAGCGGAGGATTATCCAGTTTGTGGTCTATTAAGTTCTGTATATCCTGTGTAGCCTGAACTACATCATTGTCAGTCAGCACGATAAAATAAGGCGTATGACCTGTCTGGTATGAATTCATTTCAGTGGTCGACTCCATCTTCCGCTGAAATGATGCTAAAAAATTTACCTCCACACTTGAATTACCCTCACTCTGCAGCAATACATTTTCTACTTGATAGGTTTCACCGTTTATTTCAATGACTTTACCAACGGCATTGATCGTTCCAAAGTATTTCTCCGCCATCCTTGATGAAATAGCTACTTTTAGCGGTTCTGTAAGAAAGGAAAAGTTGGAGTTAAGATAGCGAAAGCTAAAAACTTCAAGCCATGACGAATCGGCAAATAGCACGCCATCCTCTAAAAACTTTTTGTTACCCGCACGGACTGTACTTTTCCCTGGCGTGTAGGTTCTTGTACTCGTTTCGATACTCAATACGTTTGCTAAATCATCTTGCAGACCTACCGGGGGTATCATTTTGAACATGGGTTCTTCGTTCACATAATACTGCATATCCACTTGATAGATCTTTTCATAATGGGTGTGAAACCGATCCGTATTGTATTCATTGTACAGGTATAGGGAGAGTACCAGAAAGCATCCTATGCCTGTGGATAAACCCAAAATAGCAATAAATGAGCTCAAGGAGTGTTTTATAAATACTCTAAACGCAAGTACAAGGTGTCTTCTCAACATACTTTCAATTTACAGGTGTTTATTCGTCCCTGAGTGTTTTCACAGGGTCAAGTAGCGCTGCTTTAATGGACTGAAAACCCACAGTAAGCCAGGTAATCAAAATCACAACTGAACCCGTTATTAGAAAAATAGACCAGTCAATTGTTATTGCTGCATCAAACTGTCTTAGCCAATTTTCCATGGCCCAAGTAGCTACCGGCACACTCACAATTAATGAGATAAAAATCAGTTTTGTGTATCCTCGGTTTAGCATAATAGCAATCCCCGATACGGATGCACCTAACGTTTTTCTAATTCCAATCTCCTTATTACGCACGCTGATCGTATACGCGGAAAGTCCCAGTAATCCCATGGCGGCAATTAGAAGTGCAAACCCACTAAAAAGAGCAAACAAATCGCCCAACTGATGCTCTCCTTGGTACTGCCGGGTAAATTCTTCATCAGCAAAACTGTATTGAAAGGGAATGCCGTCCACACGTTCTTTCCAAAGCTGTTCCGCCGTAGAGAGCAACTTAGAAACATCTTGTCCGGTAGTTTTGATCAGCACTACTCTATGATCACCCCACACGGCAGCGTCTAAATGGTAAAAAATATATGGGTTGATAGGCTGACGTAACGATTGAAACCTGAAATCTTTTACTACTCCAATAATCTTAGCTTCAAAATTACCATCACCCGGATAAGTGATCACCTGCCCCAGCACATTATCTTCTGACCATCCAAAAACCTTCATGGTGGCTTCGTTAATCACTGTTGAATGAAGGTCAGCGGTACGATCCTTATCAAAAAACCTTCCTACCAATAGCTCAATTCCCATGGTTTCCAGAAATTGATCATCAGCTTTCATCATCGCGATGGTTTCTTCCTGTGCGGATGGTTGATGAGCAAAAATATCTTCGTAATTACTTCGGCCTATTGCATCCATACTTACGGTCACATTTTTAACATTTACCTGTTGCCTTAATTCTTCAGTAAATGATGCCAGCTGTGGGCCTAGTTTATGAGACCAATCAATGCTCATTACATTTTCTCTATCGTATCCGGTATCCATATCAATAAAATGTGATAACTGCTGGTATACAATAAAGGTGCACGATATCAACGTCACAGAAATAGTAAATTGAGCGATTACTAAAGTATTTCTAAACATAAAGCTCTTGCGGTCAGATCTAGTCTTTCCTTTAAGCACTCTTACCGTTCTAATAGCACTCAAATAAAAAGCGGGATAAAGACCAGAAAGTACACCCAGCACTAAAGGCAGAAATAACGCGCTGACTAATAGAACAGGGTTATCCCAGAGCGATAAATGAATTTCAATACCCAAATTATCTTCTACCACAAATTTAAGTAGCTCCATAAATCCGAAGCCTATTAGCGTGGCGAACGAACAAATAATGACAGACTCCATCAAAAACTGTTTCAGTAACTGGCCTTTCAATGAACCCATCACCTTTCTTACCCCAATTTCTTTAGCGCGGACCGTAGCTCTGGCCGTTGACAGATTCACAAAGTTGATGGATGCTAAAAAGATGATCATAAAAGCTATAGCACCGAAAATATAGCCATAGGTCATGTCTCCAACAGGCCCAATTCTATTGCCGATACTGGAAGATTTAAGGTAAATATCCTTTACAGGCTGTAGATAAAAATTGTACCCACCTTTAGACCCGACTAATTCTTCGTAATCCATGTTCAGTGTACTGGCCAGAGCGGGTTTTACACTTCTTTCACCGATACTCTCTAGCTTTTTCTCCAGTATTTTAGGGTCGGTACCGGGCCGAAGTTTTACGTAAGTGACCACCTGTGTCCAAATCCAGCTCCATTCGAATCGCTTTATATTTGGGTTCGAATACATGGAAAGAAGAAAATCAAAATGAAAATGAACGTTAGTGGGCTGTGGTTCCGTTACACCTGTTACTTCCATTGGTATTCGATCTGATCCAAAGAGAATAGTCTTACCAAGAGCAGGTTCATCGCCAAAATACTTGAGAGCTGTTTCAGGAGATATCACCACTTTATTTAAACCTTTCAAAGCTGTGTAAGGATCACCTTCTTGCAGCTTAAAATCAAAAAATTCAAAAAAGTTGGAGTCTGCAGCCAGAATATTATCTTCTACATAATTATGCTTGAACTGATCGTATTCATAGCTTACTACATTACTTCCCGGAGTATTTATCCGTAATGCACTCTCTATTTCAGGGTATTCATGTGTTAATAGTCCCGCCAGCGGCAGCGTAGTGGAGCTCATGATACCACCGGCCGGTGACCAGATAAGGGTTTGATTTACTCGGTAGGTACGATCCACGTCAGGATGAAAATTATCATAGCTTAGATCATGCGCTACATAAAGCATAATTACCAAGCTGCAAGCTATGCCTAACGAAAGACCTAACACATTTATTAGGCCATAAAATCGCTCTTTAATGAAATTCCGAAGTGCTATTTTGAGGTAATTTTTTATCATGTTATCGTAGTTAAAATCAATCCTCTTTGATTGAATCTACCGGGTTGGACAATGCCGCCTTAAAAGTTTGATACAATACGGAAACCAGTAATATTCCACTCGTGGCTATGAACGCCAGCGTAAATTGCTCAATCCCAAGAGTGGTTCTGAAAGCAAAAGAAGAAAGCCATCGTTCAGCAAAAAATATGACCATGACAGATGCTAGTATTAAACCAGTACAGGCAAGCGCAAAAAAGTTTTTGAGAAGTAAGGCCATTATTGTCGATACAGAAGCTCCCAGTACCTTACGAATGCTAATTTCCTTTTGCCGTTGCTGGGCTGTATAGGTAGCTAAGCCAAAGAGACCGAGACCTGCAATTATCAGGGTCAGCGATGAAAATATGTTAAAAACAGATTGTAATTTGACCTCTGCCTGATATAACGCATCAAAGTCCGACTCTAAAAAACTATAAGTAATTGGAACCTGGGGCTCAAGGGTATGCCAGGCATCTTTAATTAGTTCAACAGCTTTCATAGTTTTTCCTGGAGCAATTTTTATGCTTATATAGTCTTTGAAAGTATAATCTCTGAGAAATTCCATTCCAAGAGGTTTAACTATCTTATGAAGTGACTCAAAGTGAAAATTCTCAACAACTCCCGTTACATGTACGGTTCTTTCGTCATCCTCACCTCTATTGATTACAATATTTTTTCCTATTGGATCTACTAAACCAAGTTCTTCAACTGCCTGCTCATTGAGTACGATGCCCATAGAGTCATAAACTGAGCCACGCTGGAAATTCTTACCTTCTATCAGCTTTAAGTTCATGGTACTTATGAAGTCATGATCTATTTCAAACCAACGCAACCCCATTGATGCACTTTCATCTTCCAAAGCATAGTCCCTAACCATGAAGCGGTCCAATGCAGGAATACCTGTAGAAAAACTAACATCCAAAATCTCATAATGGGGTAACAATAACTCCTTGAAGCGCATGCGTTCCTCATCTATTTCTCGGTCATTTTGAATAACCAGAACGTTCTCCTTATCAAATCCAAGCTTACTGGCACGGATATAATCCAACTGCTCGCTGATGATGCTTGATGACAGAATCAGTCCGATGGAAGCTGTAAATTGAAAAACAACCAAACTATTTCTAAGACTAAATCCTTTCGATTTTATGGTTATGGCACCTTTTAACGACTCTGAAGGCTGATACTTGGAAATGATCAAAGCAGGATAAAACCCTGCTAACAATCCTGATCCTATCATAATAACTAACGTACCTATTATGAACTCGGGACGATCGAAAATGCCTGTGACCAGATTAATACCAAGAGAGGGACTTGCAAAAAGTATGAAGAGTTCTACGGCAACTAAGGCTAATAGGGTGGCAAAAGCGCTGTAGAGCATCGCTTCCACTAAAAACTTTATAGTAAGGCTGGTGCGACCAGAGCCTAACACCTTATGGACACCTACCTCTTTCGCCCTTTTTACTGAGAGTGCCGTAGCTAGATTCGTAAAGTTTACACAAGCTACGATCAATATTAATATTGCCACCAAACCAAAAATGTATACCATTGTGATATTTCCGTTAGGCTTCATCTCTCCCAAGAAGTCTGAATGGAGATGAATACTTTTCAAAGGCATGAGATAGTACTTCAAACCTTCTCCAGTATTTGCTGAGCGATCTTTTCCCGAAAAAGTGTGGCTTCTGACTATATCATCCAGTTTTGAGCGAATGTTATCCGTGGCATCTTCAATTATAACGTTGTCCTCAATTAACACATAAGTATGCATTATATTCCATCCCCAATTATCGTTATGCTTCCACCAGCCTGACATGGGGACTACAATCTCAAAATCTTGATGTGAATTGAGTGGTACATCCTTCATGATTCCGGTGATCTTCCATGCTGTACCTACATCCTTACCTCCAAGTATACTTCTACCAATTAAACTTTCCTCATCGTATATTTTCTCTCCGAAGTATCTCTTTGCAGCAGACTCTGAAATTACAATGCTTAATGGTTCTGCAAGTACCGTTTTAGCATTTCCCTGTAAGAGTCGATCAGAAAAAACCAAGAAGTAATTCTCATCAGCCAGGTAAACATTGGTTTCACGAAAGATACGGTCGTGATTAGTTTCTGGTCTAAAAGTAAAGTCCCCTCGTTTTAGAATTCGAGTAGCAAGCTTTATCTCGGGAATATCCAGCTCCATTCGAGGGGCCAGCGGTGGTGGAGCTGTAGCGTACCTAGACTCTCCATCTGGCCAGGTCCAGGCTGCATCAACACGATAAATACGGTCTGAGTTCTCCCAAAAAGTATCATAGCATAATTCATTATATATGTATAAGCTGATGAACAGAAAACTGGCAATTCCAATAGCTAAGCCGAGAATATTAATAGAAGCATACAGCTTATTGCGCAATATATTGCGAAAAGTGATCTTTAAATAATTTTTGAGCATCAACATTCAATTACTCATCCTTAAGTGCTAATACCGGATTGGCGGTCGCAGTCTTTATTAAATGATAGCTAACTGTAAAAAGCACCAACAGCAGAGCTATTAAGGCGGCATTAACGAACGGAGGAATGCTTAGTTCAACTTTATATACAAAGGTTTCAAGCCAGTAACTTGTGATGTAGTAGGCTAAAGGCGCAGCAAGCAATCCGGAAATACAAACCAGAAACGCAAACTTTTTAGAAAACATTACCACAATCTGTTGTACTGTAGCACCCAAGACCTTTCGAATTCCAATTTCCTTTGTTTTCTGCTCAGCTGTATGGCTGGCGAGCCCAAGTATACCCAGGCAGGCAACAAAAAATGCGAGAAAGGTAAAGGAGGTAATCACTTTACCCAAACGTTGCTCACGCTTAAAGAGCTTATCAAATTCTACATCCAAAAATTGATAATCCATAGGCATATCTGAGTATTCATCCCACACCGTATGAACTCTGTTGATAGAACTTTGTAAATCTGATGAAAGTCTAACAGTCAATTGGTCGTGGGTATCTTCCCAATATAGAAATCCCGTGGGCGGTACTGATTTATCAAACGACTGATGATTAAAATCTTTAACCACTCCAATGATTTTATAGGGATGGTCCCGAGATGCTCCCGATATCACCATCTCGCCTAAGGCATCTTCAAAACCCAGTAGTCTTGCTGTAGTTTCGTTAACGATAACAGCCGCGGTATCTCCTGAGATATTTTTCGAAAAATTCCTGCCTGCCAAAAATTCAACATCGAGCGTTTCCAAATAAGTATCATCCGTCCATTGATAATAGAACCTAAACTGCTCGAAGTCATCATTGGCATTCTCTGGGCGCATGAATGAGGTGCTCATGGAAAAGAGGTCATATTGATTATAACCTGCACTTATTACACTATTCTCTTTTTCCAGAGCTGTTTTGAAAGCCCGCACATTATATCCTAACTGACTGCTGCTGTTATCAATGGTAATAATATTCTCTCTAGTAAAACCAAGGTCTTTTTCGAGACTGTATCTTAGTTGATCCTGAATAAAAAAGACATATATAGCCAGTGTTATGGATATTGTGAATTGAACAATAACCAAGATGTTACGAAAATTAGCTTTTGACTCATGACCGGAAAACCGTCCTTTCAGCACCCTGGAAGGCTTGAATGCAGAGAGATAGAACGCTGGATATGCACCTCCGAGCAGCCCGGTTATTAATGCCGCTGTAAAAAGGCCCAGTATGAACACTGGTAATTCTGTAAGAGTAAAATCAAAGGGTGCATCGAAAAATCCGGCACCTAGAGTAAACAGTCCTTCAAGAAGACCTACCGCTAAAGCCGCTGCCAAGAGACATAAAATTGTTGTTTCTAGCAAAAACTGACTCACCAATCGCCTTTGACTCGAACCTAGTGTTTTTCGCACTCCTACCTCTTTAGCTCGCTTCATAGATTGAGCTGTAGAAAGGTTTATAAAGTTTATTGCCGCTAGTATTAAAATGAATAAAGCTGTGCTTCCGAACACGTAAAGGTATCTTGAATTACCGCCAGCCTCAAATTCAAAAAGTAGGTTGGAACTATTGTGAATATCTTGAACATTTATAACCAAGGGCGTTTTATATCTTCCACTAGCCAGTACCTGATCTGCGGTGGAGAATCCCGGAAACCAATCATTCTGCAAAGCTCTATTGGCAAATATGATGTCAGATTGTTTCTGAACTTCAAGTGCTGCCGCAGATCGTTCAAGTTTAAAATATCCATGATAGATCGTATTGCCCCAGCTAGTTAAATTATATTCATATTGCCGTTGCGGTATTCTGGCCAACACATCAAATTTCATATGCGTGTTACTGGGTAAGTCTTTGATCACTGCTATAACCTTATACGGATGAGGTTCAGAGCCACTGTATATGATCAGGTCCTGATCTACGGCATCACCGTTTTCAAAAAAACGCTGTGCTACTGTCTCATTGATCACCACCCCATTGGAAATATCTGAAAATTCGGAGAATGAACCTTGAATAAGTTTGTAGTCAAAGACATCAAAAAAATCTCCAGTAGCATAAAGAAAATCACGCTCGATCATCTTATTATCGATAGTACCAATGGTCATGTTCCCTCCATTTAGCACCAGGGTTTTCCCCGCTACATCAGGAAGGTTATCCGTCAGATATTGTAGATGACTATACGAAGTAAGCGCATATTCCTGATCACTCATTCTATAAATTCTATCCGCGTCGGGCAAAAATGAGTCATAGTTTAATTCGTGATGGATATAGACACTGATGTACAGTACACTCGCAAAACCGACGGCTAATCCAAGTATATTTATGAAGGTGGCGCCTTTATTTTTAGCGAAACCTCGAAATGTAGTTCTAATATAGTTTTTTAACATAATTCATATTTTATTCTTCACGAAGCGTTTCTACAGGATTAGTGGTGGCAGATTTTAGTGAAAAGTAACTCACTGTAAACCAGGAAATGAAAACCGCTGACAGACCGGCCCCAATAAAGACCAGAATGTTCAAATCAGTTTTATACTGAAAATTCCTTAACCATTCACGAGCAAGATATAGTGATAATGGTGTAGCAATGATCACCGCCAATGTTACCAACCTGGTAAAGGTGCGGTTTAGCAGTAGCAACACTTGAGTAACACTGGCCCCCAGTACTTTTCTAATGCCTATTTCTTTCTGACGCTGCTGCGTGACGAAAGCCGCCAGACCGAATAAACCCAGACATGAAATAAAGATGGCGATGGAAGTGAAAAAGGTCATGGTGTTACCCAGCGTTTTTTCCTTTTCCATAAGTGATTCAAAGTTATCATCAATAAAGGCATACTCTATTGGTGCATCTAAAGAAAGAGTTTGCCACTCACGCGTCATGTATTCCAGGAAATCAGCCGTTTGATTACCCCGAAGTTTAACACTTAACCGATAGCCATCAGGATCATATAATAGCGCTACCGGATCAGGGGCCTCCGTAAAGTTTTGAAAGCTAAAGTCAGATACCACACCAACAATTGTAAGGTCATTCGTGAGTTTGCTACCAACGGCCGATTCTCTTTCTATCAGTAATGTTTTTAAGGCACTCTCGGTTAAGATCACAGCGCTGGAATCCGATGGAGAGTCAATAAAGTTACGCCCTTCCAACAGCCTGAAGCCTACTGTTTCCAGATAGTTATGATCGCCAATAAATGTCTGTAGACCTTCCGCCTGCTCCATTTCTTTGCTTTGAAATGAATAAAGCCAAACAGAACTGCCCGCTGGTACTCTTTTGTTGAAACTCGCCTGAATGACATCGCTATGCTGCATCAATTTGTCCCTGAAAGCACTTTTTTCAGTACCAAGGTTAGATGCATTATTGATAACCAGAACATTCTCACGATCAAACCCCAGATCCACTACTTTTAAATGATTAAGCTGTTGAAAAACGATCATCGAGCAAATGATCAATGTTACTGAGATAGTGAACTGAAATACCACCAAATAATTTCTGAAGCCTGTGCTTTTTGGGCTTGTGGCTTTTGATTTTAGCGCATCAATAGGTTTATAAGAACTCAGGTAAAAGGCGGGGTAAATACCG
Source organism: Bacteroidota bacterium (assembly GCA_039199635.1). Taxonomy (GTDB): domain Bacteria; phylum Bacteroidota; class Bacteroidia; order Cytophagales; family Cyclobacteriaceae; genus Fulvivirga. The sequence continues at coordinate 12,273 of JBCCSU010000042.1, forward strand.
GCGATAATACCAGTGGTTATCCCAATGATCAGATAAATAACGATTTGGTCGATGTTAAGGAAGAGATCATTGATCAGTTCTTCATTCGTAAATGATTGAAATAGAATTAGAAAAAGCTCCGCGAGCCCAATACCTAAAAACATAGCGATGATACTCACAGCTATGGATTCCATGAGGTATTGAAAGATCAATTTAACTCTTGACGTACCCAGTACTTTTCTAACGCCCACCTCCTTTGCTCTCTTTACCGATTGGGCCGTACTCAAATTGACAAAATTGATGATAGCGATAACTAATAGAAAAATAGCGGCAGCCGTGAAAATTTGAACATTAGCGCGATTGCCACCTTCTTGGAAATCAAATCGCATAGTCGGGTTAAGGTGAATATCTACCAATGGTGTCACAAAGAAATCGTAGATACCTGATGCCTTCCATTCATCATAAGGTGTATCTGCCTGAAATATAGGATAGATTGCGTTCTTCTTTATGTTCTCAAGTCTGGCTTCTAAATTTTCTAACGAAAACCCCTCCTTTAACTTTATGTAGTTAAAATACTGTGCAGAAACCCAATTTGAGGAGTTTTTAAATTTTATAGGCATCCAAATGGATGTGCTTAAATGCGTGTGTGCTTCTGAAGCCTGGACTACTCCCGCTATCTGATATGGCACCTTGCCTTCACCATAAAGGATAGTTTTACCCACGGCATTTTTAGTTTGAAAGTATTTTAGGGCTAGTTCTGAAGTTATCACTACGTTATTTGGTGATGCTAAAGCGGCATTGGCATCACCCAGAATAAACTCGTGATCAAAGACTTGAAAAAAAGCAGAATCCACAAAAAGTGGGTTTTCTTCAAATTCTTTATCATCAACATAAATCACCGAAGGTTGCGGCCTTTCTACTCTAGTACCTACTTCTACTTCAGGAGCATTTTCTGCCAGATAAGGTACGAGGCGTTCCGGCCCACTGGCAAAAGCTCCTGAATTAAAAAACCCAATGGATACTCTGTGAATACGCTCGCTATCGCTAAAGTGCTTATCGTAATTCACTTCTTGCCAAACCCAGCTCCCTATCACAAAGCTGCCAGCTAATCCTAAGGACAATCCTAAAATATTAATTAAGCTAAACGCCAGGTTTCTTTTGAGTTGCCTGAAAGTCAATAATGAAAAATTGATAATCATGGCGCTATTATTCGTCTCGGAGGCTATCAATAGGGCTAGCGGCAGCTGCTTTTACGGATTTAAAACCTACAGCCAACACAGCAAGTAGCAGTGTAATGGCCAATCCTACCATAAAAACAGCAGGACCGAGGTCAATTCGATATTTATACATGGCCAGCCATTCACGCATGGCAAACCAAGCCGCCGGAGATGCAAGAATAAATGCTAACCCAATAAGCTTGAAGAATGACCACGAAAACATGCCTAAAATACCGGATACCGAGGCTCCTAACACTTTACGAACACCTATTTCCTTCACTTTTTGATTCACCATAAAGGACGCGAGACCGAAAAGCCCTAAACATCCAATAACTATAGCCACAATGGAAAATGAGGTGAATATTTTCGCCATTTTCCGCTCACTTTCATAGAAATTAGCCAAGTCTTTTGATAGAAATTCATAATCGTAGTCGAATTCGGGGTATAGCGCTTTCCAGGCATTTTCTATCTGGGGGTTAACCGAATCAAAATTTTCAAGACCCACCTTTATTGCTATTTTCCGATAGGCATCTATATAACTAAACAAGAGAATGGGAGTAATATCTTCTTGCAAAGAAGCGGAATGAAAATCCTTGACAACACCCACTATAGGCACGTTTCTCCCCCAAACACGTACTTGTTTTCCAAGTGCGTCTTGAGGAGTACCTTGGTGATTTATATAGTTTAACAATTTTTCGTTTACAATCAATTCTCGTAAAGTATCAGATGACATTAAATTTCTTCCCGCTATTAACTCTATACCATAGGTATCGATATAGTTTTCATCCACATATTTCATAGCGGAGTAATAGTCTTCTGCATCCTCCTCAATTTTGAAATTACTGGTAGATACTGATCCGGAAGTAGGATTACTATAGGTAATACTTGCATTTTCTACACCTGCTATTCTCAACACCTCATTACGCAAGGTTTTTTTCTTCTCAATATCATCCTCTGGGATTCGCACGTTTACCACGGCATCCGGCTTATAGCCCAAGTCCATTTTTTGAATAAAATCGATTTGCCATAACACTACTATAGTTCCTATTATGAACACTTGAGATACGAAAAACTGAAATACTACAAGACCCTTCCTTAACGAGACCTTACCACTGTGCTTAGCCGTAATGAGGTTCTTTAAAGCCAAGACCGGCTTAAACCTTGATAGGATAATAGAAGGATAAAAACCTGCTAAAAGTGTGATTAAAATAGTAACTAAAACTAGAGCCCCTACAAAAACAGGGTTTGTCAGGTCAATATCTAAGAGTACATCTAAAAATGGATTCACGTACATAATCAGTAACTCTGCCAGACCTAGAGCCACGAGTACCGATACCAGCACTATACTAAAAGACTCTGATAAGAATTGTGCTACCAATTGATTTCGGGTACCTCCTAAAACTTTTCGTATACCCACCTCTCGTGCTCTTTTCATAGCTACAGCCGTAGAAAGGTTGATAAAATTCACACAAGCGGTAAGAATTAAAAAGATCGAAATAACGTAAAGCACAAGTATCTGTGGTTTACCAATAGTAGAATAATTGTAATTTCCCCAGTTTTCGTTGAAGTGCAGATCGCTCATCGGTTGCAGATGATACTTATCTGTATCTTCTTCATCATAATACTTATCTACAAATTGTTCCAATCTTGCTTCATAGTTAGCAGGGGAATCACTTGCTTTCATCAGAATATAGCACTGATCATCGCTACTAGTACTGTTCCATCTACCCTCATCTAGCCTATCTTGCATGGTAGCCAGAGAAAATATGACATCAAAAGGCATATCCGAATTCTTTGGAGGGTCTGATACTATACCTCTTACCTCGAACGAGTTAGTTTTATTAAAAACAATCGTCTCTCCTATGGCATTTCCATTAGGGAAAAACTTATCAGCAACAGATCTTGACAAAACCACTTTGTTGGGAGTAGCTAAAGCATTTTCTTGATTTCCTTCTAGCCATTGGTAAGTAAAGGTTTCAAAATAGGAATCGTCAGTATAAACAAATCTGTTTTCATTTAATTCGAAATATTGTGGTTGCTGTGCATCAGGATTAATGGTAAAATGGTTCTCTCCATAATGACCAGAAGTGAATACTACCTGCTCAAACTCAGGGAAATCCAGCTTAACAGCCGCAGGAAGAGGTAGAGGAACACCAGGCTGATAATCAATTTCTCCACCCGCTCCATCGTTTGAAGTGTTCACAATCCGATAGATACGATCATAGTTCTCATTAAAAGTGTTGTAGCTGGTAGCATATAGTGCGAGCAGCGTTAGCACTATACTACAGGTTATACCAAGTGAAAGACCTAGTACGTTTACACCTACATAAACCCTATTTCTCAATAGGTTTCTTAGTGCAGTTTTCAGATAGTTCTTAATCATTTTATTTTGAGTTTGTGTTCCTTATCAAGGACCTATTAACAGTTTAATAATCATTATATTTAAAGCATGGAAAAAAGTCATTTGCTCGACAGAATCACCGTAAATCCAAAAATTTTCGGAGGTAAGCCTATCATTAGGGGTAAGCGATTGGCTGTGGAACATGTATTGGGCATGTTGGCAGCCGGAGACAGCGCTGATACTATATTAGAGGGGCATAAATGGTTAGAAAAAGACGATATCAACGCCTGTCTCATGTATGCCCACAAAATAATAGCACATGAACGAATCGATTTGCCTATAGCAGTATGAAAGTTGTTCTGGACAGCTGCATATGGGCTGGAACGATTAATGTTCTTCGTGGTGCTGGTTACGATACAATTTGGGTAGGCAACTATTTCAAAAACGACCCCGGAGATAACGAAATTCTTCAATACGCCTATGAAAATGATAGGACCTTGATAACCCTGGACAAAGACTTCGGAGAGCTTGCCATTGTTAAAGGAGCACCACACAAAGGAATAATACGAATAGTGAATTTTGCAGCCCGTGAACAAGGTTTGATATGCGTTAAAATTCTTAAAAACTATAAAGAAGAATTGAAAAATAAAGCCCTTATAACTGTTGATAAGAATAAGATTCGAGTACGTTTGGCTGATTAGGCATCTTGATGCACCTAATAGTTTCAATAGGCTATTCATCCTTAAGTGTTTTAACTGGATTCATCAAAGCGGTTTTCAATACTTGAAAGCATACGGTTACAATGGCTAAAGTGAGCGCCACTCCTAATGCTATCAGGAATAAACCAGGGTTCAAGGTGGTTTTGTATTCGAAAGAATTGAGCCAGGAACGACCTAAAAACCACACGATAGGTAAAGCCACAACATTAGCAATACAAACCATCCATACATATTCCCGGGAAAGAAGACTAAGAATGCTAGTCATACCTGCACCTAATACTTTTCGAATACCTACCTCTTTGGTTCTGAGCTGTAAACTGTAAGCTGAAATACCTAGTAACCCTAAGCAAGAGATAAATATGGATAAGCCTGCAAAGACTGTGAATATCTTAGATTTCCTTACTTCTCCCTTATAAAATTTATCCAGCTCTTCATCTACAAAGTAATATTCAAATGGCTTTTCTGGATTGAATGCTTTCCACTGACGTGATAGCATTTCTACATTCTCTTCTAAATTGCTACCGGTGAGCCTCACTGATAAATAATCGCTATAATACGGGTGCTTATTGATGTAAATCACCAAAGGTTCCACCCTGTTATAAAGAGACGCAAAATGAAAATCGGGCACCACTCCGATCACTTGACCTTTTCTCAATTCCGGACGACCAGTATAAACAGTCAGTCCAAATTCCTTTCCGACCGGATTACTCCAGTTAAGCTTTTTCACTGCGGCTTCATTAAGAATAAAGGCCTCGGTTTGGTCAGTGATATTATCTTTTGAAAAATCACGCCCTGATATAATTTCTACTCCGTAGGTAGCAAAGAAATCTTCGTCTACGCCTAAGGTTTTCAATGAGTAATCCGTGCCTTCGGGAATACCTTCAGGATAGGTTTGAAATCCATGAAAGTCATTACCGCCCATTAACGCCGCTGATAAGGCTACCCCCTGAACATGGGCTTCCTTTTCGATAGCCGTCTTGAGTACCGCATAGTTTTTTTGAGACACTTTATCAGAAAGCCTGATGGCAACAATGCTCTCTTTATCGAAACCTAAATCCTTATTTCTGAGAAATTCAGTCTGCTGACTCACCAGTAGTGTACCTGTTACGAGTAAACTGGAGATAAAGAATTGAAAAACGACCATAGCCCTTCTCATAGTGAATTTACTTCCAGGTTTATCATAAGACTGGCTCAGGGCCATGATGGGCTTATAACCTGATAGATATAATGCTGGGTAGATCCCTGACAAAATACTGACAACAAAGTACATCAGGATACCGGCGGCTAGGCCAACCGGACTCCAAAGAAAGTTTAGGGATAATTCTTGCTCGATAATACTTTGAAAAAAGTATTTCAGCACTAATTCACCCAGGCCCAAGGCCAGTGCGAAAGCTAGTAAGGTAGTTAAAAATGATTCACCCAAATACTGGTAAATAAGTTGTTGGCGAGAAGCTCCCAGAGTTTTTCGCATTCCTACTTCCTTTGCTCGCTGCAGTGATCTGGCGGTGGCCAGGTTTATGAAATTCAAGCAAGCAATCACGAGAATGAAAGCAGCTATAACGATAAATATCTGAACGTATTTGTATTGTGAGTTAGCCTTCCATTCATTCTCCAGATCTGAATGTAGGTGAATATCAGTCACGGATTGAAGCTTAAACACTCGTTCTTCATCCCGCACATAATCAGGAAGCCGTAAGTAGATGAATTGATCAATATCCTCCTGTAGCTCTTTTTGCTTCTTTCCGGATTGTGCCTGAGCATAGATGTAAAGTGGAGGATGATGCCAGTTATTATACCATGACATGATCTGATCCATGGTATTGAAAGAACCGATCATATCAAATTTGAAATGGGTATTTTCAGGAAGATCTTCAATTACCGCTGTAACATTGAAAGGCAGCAGCCTTCTATCATCCTCGTAGTAAAACTCTTCATCAATAATATCAATTGAACCGAAGTGTCGCATGGCGGCACTTTCTGTCAGTACCACGGAGTAAGGTGCATCCAGCGCCTTTGCCAGGTCACCTTTTAAAGGCTGAAAGGTAAATACTCGGAAGAAAGTGGAGTCGGCGAATATAAAGTCTGATTCTTTGATCTTATTTTGCTTATCTGCGCTGGCGGTGATAGAAAGCGGATAAATACGAACGGTATTAAGTATGCCAGGGACAGACTCTTTCAGAATAGGGGCTAATGGCGCGTGGTTCATCGCAGAATTTACACGTTGCCCGTCATCCTCCCAGTTTACCGTAACTCGGTAGAGTGATCCACTATTAGAGTGAAAATCATCATAGCTAAGCTCAAGCCTTACGTAACTGGCAATAATGAGTACGCAGGCTAAACCGGTGGCCATTCCGATAATATTGATAAAAGAAAAGGCCTTATTTTTAGTTAGACTCCGAAATGCTGTTTTTAAGTAATTCTTGAACATGGTTTATCGTTTATTCGTCTTTTAAACTATTTACAGGATTTACAGATGCCGCTTGTAGCGATCTAAAACTCACGGTTAGTAGCGTTATGAAAAGCGAACACCCCAGCGCTAAGAGAAATATCCATACGGTCAGGTCGATTCTACTGGCAAACCGAGAAAGCCATTCATTCATGTAATACCATGATAGAGGGACGGCAACAACGAAAGATACGAGGACCAATTTGGCGAAATCAAAGGATAGTAGCTGTACAATTTGACCTACACCGGCACCGAGTACTTTCCGTACCCCAATTTCTTTCTTTCTGGTACTCGCCAAATAAGAGATTAATCCAAATAAACCCATGGCACCAATAAAGATGGCTATCAAGGCAAATGCAGTAAAAGTTTTAGCCGTGCGCCTTTCTCCTTCATAAAATTCTGCTATTCGATCATCCAGAAAGGTATAGTCGAAAATATATCCCGGGAATAGCTTTTCCCATTCTGTTTGTATTACCTTGACCGTTTCCGCCCAATTTCCTCCGGCTAACTTTACCGCACCTATAAAATAACTATTCGGGTTGGCCCAAAAAGCGGTAGGATAAACAGGCTCATGTAGTGATTCTGTATGAAAGTCTTTTACAACTCCTACTATGGTTCCATCAGTACCCCAAACATTTAAAGTAGCACCCAAGACTTCATTCGGACTACTAGCTCCAAAAGCCTTCACGGCAGTTTCATTAATCAAATAACGAGGTATTGTATCTGAGACTATATTTCTTCCGGCAGTAAGCTCCAATCCATAGGTTTCTAAATAATACTTGTCAATAAGCTTTACATGAACACGTTCATTTACCACCTCTTGAGCATTACTAAACTTGGCCTGTCCGCCCCAGGTATTACCTGAGCTAGTACCTGTATTGGAAAATGCTGCACTGCCAATACCAGCTTGCTGTGTTAATACATTCTGAAAAGAAACCAGATCTACAGTATTCGGATCGGGAATCGAAAACTCAACTACAGCCTCAGTATCTACTCCTATCGGTGTCTTCATGAAATGATTGATTTGAAGACTAACCACCAGAACACACACTACCAGCATTTGAGAGATCAAAAGCTGTACTACAATCAACGATTTACGTAGTGAGAATCCATTTTTATAGCTTGAAGATATTTTGTTTTTCAGGGCCACTATTGGCTTATATCCAGATACAATAACTGCGGGATAAAGACCCGCTAAAAAAGTGACTCCGATAAACAAGCTAGCAAGTATTAGCAATAGTAATCCATCATAATGAGTAGACGGAAGTGGGTAGCCTATTATACCCTCTATGGCTATGAGCGCCATTTCTAAACCACCCAATGAAATTAGAATGGATAAAAAGGTAATTACAGCAGCCTCTGTTAAAAATTGAATAACTAAATACCCTCTCCCACTTCCCAATACTTTTCGTACCCCAATTTCTTTTGACCTCTTGATAGCTTGTGCTGTATTCAGATTAATGAAGTTGATACTTGCTGCTACAATGAGCAGTAATCCGATGATGCATAACGTTAAGATCTCTTCATGGGTAGCTACGCGCCAATTGAAGTTATTGTAGTCAGGGTTATGATGTACCTCAGCTAAAGGCTGAGCGTACATTTTATCAATGGTACTAGTCCCTTCCGGCTTATGTTCTTGTAGGTAGTCAACGATCTTATCACCGAATTCTTGAACATTTACGCCCTCCTTTAATGTGAAGTAACACTGAACAGAGCTAGAGCTTGAACCCCAGGAATCCCAAATCCTTTCTTCTCCACTCACGTCAAAAGAAATGAACATGTTAAAAGGAAGATCAGTATTCATCGGAGCATCCTCGACGATTCCGGTAACCGTTAACGCCACCATGTTTTCAATCTTTATTACCTGACCAACAGCGGATAAATAATCACCAAAGTATTTTTTGGCCAAAGTCCGAGATAACACTACCGAATTACCATTCTGAAAAACCTGCTCCGGATCACCAACCAAAAAATCCCGGTGGAAAATTTTGAAGAACTCAGGCATCACAAAGGCCTGGTTTCTGTCTTCCTCCTCGTAAATATTTTCTTCCCCTTGTACTGATACAGACACCAGCCCGGTAAGGATATTATTGTCTACCATGCTCAGGTACTCTACATCGGGAAAATCTTCCTTGAAGGTGAGCCTGAGAGGATATGGAGTACCAGCATCGGTTCTTCGCTCTTTTGTTACGTCATCCGTAACCAGACGATAAGTCCTCTCACGAAGCTCATGATAGTCATCAAAGCTCAGGTCAAATCGGATAATGGAGGCTATGATCAGTGCGGAGGTAATGCCAACACTCAAACCGAGGACATTGATCAACGAGTGCCCCGCGTTACCTCTAATATTTCGAAAAGATATTTTTAGAATATTCTTTAACACAACAACTGATTATTCGTCTCGTAGAGCATCTACAGGATTAGCAAAAGCGGCTTTGATGGATTGCACACTAATTGTGGTAAATGTGATGAGTCCTGAGATCAATAAGGCAAGTATAAACACCCAAATTTGTATGGAAATACTATACGCAAAATCCTGAAGCCACACATCCATGAGGTACCATGCTACAGGTGTAGAGATAAAAAATGCTATTACCACCAGCCGCATGAAATCCTTTGAAAAAAGACTTACAATCACGCTGACCTTTGCTCCCAATACTTTTCTTATCCCAATTTCTTTGGTGCGCTGAGCTACCACAAAGGATATCATACCGAGTAAGCCCAGGCAAGAAATAACAATAGAAACAATTGAAAATAGTGTAAACAAGGCATAAGTCCTTTCCTCTTTTTCATAAAATGAAGCTATTGAATCATCCAAAAATTCATATTCATAGATCTGGTCGGGGAATAGGTTATCAAATACTTTTTGGACGTGTCCGATAGTGCCGGACATATCCTTAGTGGATATTTTAAGTCCGGCATCATAATAAAATGATGGCCAGCTAAGCATTATGGCAGGTTGAATTTCCTGATGTAAAGACTTCAAATGGTAATCAGCGATAATACCTACCACTTCACCCGCTAAATCTCCTACACCGGTTACAATTACCTGGCCCAGGGCTTCCTCCGGGTTCGAAAACCCCAGCTGCTTAGTAGCTCTTTCATTCAAAATATAACTGATTCGGCTATTCTTACGCTCTTCTCGCTTTAAATCAAGAAGCATTTCGACTTCAGTACCCTCACTAGAACTGAACCACCTTCCGTATTTAAGCTGAAGACCGTACGTTTCCAGATAGTGTTCATCTACTATTTTAAATTCACCGTCATGCTTGTTTTCTTTTCCTTCAGATGCCAGATAAAAATGACTATTTACGTTTCCTCCTGAGGACGGCGGACCAACCGAAAACGATACCTGCTCTATGTTTTCATTGGAAAGAATCTGATCACGAAATCGTTCCAGCTTTTCCGTATCATTATCAGCAAGTGGAACATTAATTATTGCCTCAGGCTCAAAACCCAGTGGTTTAGATTTGAAGTATTCCATTTGGCTGGCAACAATGATGGTACAGATGATCAACACCTGACTAATAACAAATTGGCCACCGATCAAAGTCTTTCTCAGAAGTAATGCGGATGAAGAGGGAGTATTCATATTGCTCTTCAAAGCTTTCACAGGATTGTATCTGCTAAGCACAAATGCTGGATAAAGCCCGGCAAGGAGTGTTACTAATAGTATAACGGTCAATAGGAAAATCAGCACATTCGCATCTGAAGTCGCATTGAGTAGTATTTCAACGGAAAAATATTTATTAAAAAATGGAATGAGCAGTTCGGTAAGACCAATGGCAAATAGCCCGGATGCGACTGATACCACAAAAGTTTCAGACAGGGACTGCTTTACCAATTGAGATTTACCAGCGCCTAAAGTTTTTCTGATACCTACTTCTTTAGATTTTTTTAAGGCCAGTGCGGATGATAAATTGATAAAGTTAACGCATCCAATGAGTATGATAAAAACACCAATTATCCCTATTGCCCAAAGTGTAGTGTTATTAGCAGCATCGGAATACCATTTAGGGTTGTAATATACGTCCTTCAGTGGTTGGAGGTAAAACTTTCTGCCTTCTGCATCATCATTAGCATAGTATTTCTGAATAAGAGCATCAAACTCATTATCCACTGTTTTCTGGGAGTAATTC
>JBCCSU010000043.1:0-22940 GCA_039199635.1 Bacteroidota bacterium
GCAGGTATTTAAAATCAATTCATCGGTAGGACTGGCCTGGAGCTGGGTATGGTTAAACTCAATATTGCGGTTTACGATGAGATTCTCTTCTACATTTATCACAAGATCAAATTGTGCGCCTAAACCGCAATCATTTGCAGGAGTAATGCCTACGTTGAAAGTTCCCTGGCTATTGAAAGTAAGCTCTGCTTCCCTCTGTTGTGCGTCAAGATAATTAGCGCTAATGCCGGCTGGTAAGGACCATCTAAACGAATTTGCCTCATCAGCACCCATCACGGTGTATTGCAACGTATTTAATTCACAAGCAGCATTTACACCCTCAACGGAGGTTATATTATCAGGTCCACTCTCGGCGTTAACGCTAATGGTATATATACAACCTGCATTGGCCGTGTTTGTTGCCGTAATGGTGTGATTGCCACTATTAACGAAAATTACTCCTGCTTGTGTAGCTGAAGGTGTAATGACACCACCATTATCCACCTCCCAGGTAAACGTGTCCGTAGTATTTTGCATAACAAAGGAATGAGAAGTACTCCCATCAGCGCAGATCGTGCCACCGGCGCTTCTGACCAACATAACACCAGCTTCGCAAGGATTATTTATATGAATAATACGTGTCACCGGGGCCTCATTTTCGTTGCTCTCACCGCAGTCATTCAATGGAATTGCCTCCAGTGTATGTTCGCCATCTGCAAGTGGTGGGATAACTAACATTAATGCACGACTACCATCACTTGGAAGTGATACCCCATCCAGGCGCCACTCATAACTATCCACCTCCGGAAGTTCAAAATCTTCATCTCTTACAAGTAAGGCAACAAAAAATGTGTACTGCTGACCAACCTCAAAAACCGTTGTGCCCGGTTCCGTACCAAAAGTTCGTATAAAAGCTACTCCATCACCTAATGTAGGTGGTAGACACGCCTGGCTCCATCCGGAGAAAGACGTGAGTAAAAGCAGGCTTATTATAAGTGTTTTTTTAGTTGACATTCGATGTGGCTGGTTTTCGAGAATCTATTAGCTTATATGTACTATATCTTTCTTTAAGAGACTTACCTGCCGTTACCATTTCAAGTGCAGTACCTGAAAAAATAGGTTTCTCAAAAAAGTTACTGTATTCATGTATGACCATCTCAAGAGATTTTAATGCTCCTGAATTGTAATTGATCAGTGACCTTGTCATCTGACCTTTTTCGTCCGTCCAGATGATATAATCCCTAATAAAAAATCTCTGCACAAGATCATCATTGGGTACGATGGTATATTCGTGTGTTCCATAGTCAGTTTGCCCGGAAATGCACTGAACATCCTTGGCGCTACGCAATAATGAATCCTGGATAGTTACGATCTTTTCGAACTGGTCTTCTACCCGTGCTGATTTGGCCCTCCTGGCAATGAATATGGTCTTATTTGGCTCAATGATCGATACTATGACGGAATCATCCTGGTATAATCGATAATCCTTAGATTCAACTACGGATTTGCTACCCTTGCCGTATGATTTTATGCGCTCCGTCTTTTCCGTGTCGGCAGTAACCACTTTGGCAGTATAATCAATATAAAAACCCTCCGTGATATCAAAATCGGCCATCATTTGATACGCCTGCTTGAGTTGCGTTCTACAATCCTGCCCTACGGATACTGATGTGCCGGCCAGGAAGAAGAATATGGTTATTAAGTATTTATTCACCTCTGTCTTCTTTAGGAATATTGTAATGTGTTTCCTGCACCGTCTTTATGCCACGCTCCGTTTCTATTTGTTTTCTAACCAACTTACCTTCCCCGTCATACTGGTAGTATAACCCAAAGTGCTGGTCGTCGAATACCGTAAGTAATCTAAAGTTACGCGGATCATAAACGTAGGCTGTCATCTGTGCGTCGCCCGGCTGTATTCGCAAATCATCGATCCAGCATTTCCCGGAGCCGGTATAGATCAGTCCTGTTTTGAACATATCGGCATCTTCGCGGAATTCGGAGGTCTGAAGCGCTCCGAAATCAATGATCCTGGACGTGACAAGTTTCCATTCCCCTACCCGAGCCACTACGTTCACAAGTTCCGCGCTCACGTCATTATCATCAGCATCCGTTACTTTGAATTGCAAACCACTTAAATCACTTTCTGATTCTAATCTCACCCAGGCTTTTAGCAGAATGCCGTTGGCTTTTATTTGTTGTGAAAGGGAAAGGGTAGGCTGCTTGTAAAATCCTGAAAATTCCGCTGCCTTGCTGCCGGAGTGTACAAATTCAGTGGTAATGTCTAATCCATTCTCAGATAACAAAACCCCCTCTTCAAGTTCAGTACCGTATGTATTTTCAAAACTTTCAAAGTAGACGTCTTCATACTCAGCGTTTTGAGCTGTTAAATAAGGTAAGGCGCCATGATATCCAAATTTTGCGGTACTGGGTATATCCAGGACATTGCGCTCCTGAATAGCCTCGCCGTTAGCTGAATACTGCTCAATGCTGCTGGAACGGATCCACTTTTTAGGGTTATTGGCATCTTCATACCGCCATGTAAAGTCCTCAAGTGTAAAAGTTCCGTTACTTAAGTTTTGCCCTGTTTCAAAAAGCTCAGATTTATAAGCATAGCTATTTTTGACACGCCACTTTCCGAGCTGACCTGTTTCAAATTCGTTGCTTCCTTCCGGTTGATCAATGGACGCCAACTGACGGTCATTGAAATACCATTCGTCCGAATACGTTACACTGGAAGCCGAAACAGCATTATCAAGCACATTGGGTTGAGCGGTGGCAGATACGCATGATAGTAAAAAATTGCCCGGGCAATCCTCTTTTCTGAAGGCAATTTTACCAGTGATATCGTCCACATAGAATTGCCCTCCATTTTGAGGCGCCGGAGATTCGCATATATAATCGAATACACGTATGCTCTGCGTAGACTGACTCACACAACCTAAATCAGTAGTTACTGTAAGGTTTATATCAAAATCCCCGGCAGCATCGAATCGATGCTTTGCAGTACTCCTCTTTGTAGTAGTGGCGTTTCCGTCATTCCAGTCGTATCTATAGGTATATCCGTTCACAAATTGGCCGGCTGTGACCCCGATGACTTCACCTATTCTTAGCAGCGAGTGATTAGTAGTGAAAGAAGAGCTGGGAACGGGTGCAGGTCTTATAATTATGTCCTTTACGAAACCATAGCTACCGAACAAACAATTAGGGTCTTGAGGAGGTGTTATGCCGTTTGCGGTAACGGTAGCTACATAACTATGTACGGTAGGAGGTACGTTAGAAAACGTGTATGAAAATAAATTAGTGGTAGGAATTACATTGGCAAATTCCTGGATTAAGGTACCACCACTATTGGTGTGCGGATCAAAGCTACCGTCATTTTCAACTAATCTAAACGTATAAGACACTCCCGAAAAAGGTGGAGTGTTAACAAACCCCAGGTTTACGGTTATCTCACCCGAGCTGGTACCGTCATTACATACAAATTCCGTGGCGCTTTCCAAGCCCATAAGGAACCGCATGGGGTGCGATCTTGAACAATTGTTGGCGTCCTCAACAAAAATATCATCTAACTCAAACGTACAAAAACGGGCATCTGTGACTTGAACGGAATAAGCTCCGGCAGCCAGACCGGTTCTATCTTCCAGAGTGGAACCGCCATCGGACCATAGATAAGTGTAGGGGGTGGTACCGCCGGAAACTGAAATATCAATAGTGCCAGTACCTGTACCGTTGTCACCCGTACTGATGTAGGTCGCTGCCAGTTCTTCAGCCTCGCGGATAATAATACCACGCGACTCAAAAACGCTCAAGAAATCACATTCAGGTTGACGTATACCCACCACATATTCTGATGGCTCCAACCCTCCGAAGATTCCCACATTATTTGTCAGTGGTTTCAAAATTGGAAGTGCAGGTACCTCGTTGCCTGTTTCAATATCGAAAAGCTCAAATTCGTAAGGCGGTACACCTTCGGTAACAATGACCGCTATTATACCGTTATTGGCACCGGCACAACGGACATCGGAGGACAAGATCTGGTAACTGACAATATCGGGGCAATTGTCAGACAAGTTAATGAACCGAGATTCTTCACAACCTGTAGCATCGCTGACCATCACCCGGTAAATGCCATTTGTCAAGCCGGTTTGGTCTTCCTGTGCGGGCAGACCTCCGGACCAGGCGAAGGTGTAAGGCGCTGTACCGCCGGTAACGGTAAGGTCAATGGCGCCATTACCGGACCCGTCATCTCTTGTAACACTGGTTGCGATACTAAATGAACATTGATCGAAACCAATGCCAATATTATTTAATGATTTTGTACATCCATTAGCATCAGTTACAGTAACATCATAAAAACCAATGGGTAGATTCAATATTTGGTCTTCTAGGGGATCCAACTCATCGGACCAGCTAAAGTTATATGGAGCGGTTCCTCCCATAATTGTGAGATCTATAGAGCCGAATCCTATTTCATGGTCAAAACTCTTGGTGTAGGTAACATTAAAGTTACCGGGAGCAACCGAGACAGAGTTTAAGGAAGTACCTGTGCACCCCTCACTGGTAGTAGCCTCTACGGTGTAACTGCCCACATTCAGCTCAAAAACTTCGATACTGTTTAGATTGGCGCCGGCCACAGGGGCTCCATCTTTATACCATTGATAGCCGGCATAACCCGACGGTACGCTTAGTAAGGTGGAACTTCCTTCACATAAGGCCACTGGTCCCTCAGGCGAAATAGTAAGGTTATCAAATCCAGCTTCTCCAACAATAAATGGTTCGCTTAGGTAAGAGCAGCTCCCCTCTGTTACCGAGACCGTGTAGAATCCGGGCGACGAAGTGCTGTAGGTTGAGTTTGTAGCGCCTGCAATAGGTGAACCATTTTCATACCATTGATAGGTTACCGCAGACGAACCAGTAACTCTGGCTTTTAATTCTATGGTTTCTCCGTTGCAAATGTAGGTGCCCTGATGAAAATCAAAAATCGTTAAACCGGAATTGGGCAGATCAACCGTGGGTATCGCATAAAGTTCATTGGACCTTCGATCATATGCCACAGGAAAGGTTGAATATTCCAGCATCTCGAAACCAATGTCCCCTGCAATTAACCTTTTTGCTTCATTTGTTCTCAAGTTATATTTCCACACGCCAGCATCATCGAACCCTGATCCAAATCGGGTTGGTAAGGTCATGCCAGACATTCCCGCATAAAGCGTTCCGGTAACGGCATCATAATCAAGTCCCGCACCATAGTTTGTTGGCAATGGATCTCCAATTACTTCGTTTTTACCACCGGGTGAAGTGCTTTCTACAGTAAGCACTTTCCCTTTATTAGAGTTTAAGTCGTATAACCATATGCCAGCTTCCCATGAGTTGCATAGTAGTAAGCCCCCATGAATAGAAATATTGTAACTTTCAGTCGTATGTAATGGGTCGCCCAACACAGGATGCATACCCGATGATGCGGTAGATTCCGGAGATAAAATTCTACCTGTATTGTCTGTTATATTGTACTCCCAGATACCATGATTCAAAATAGAAACATACAGATATCGCTTACCCTTGCGATCAACAGTTTTTGAGTTCAGACAGTAGTTGCCAGGCATAGGATCACCTATTACCTCATAGTTACCTCCGGAAACCGTGTTTTCAGCTGTAAGAAACTTGCCGGTTTGCTGTGCTTCATCGTAAACATATAGACCGCTTTCCGGGAAACTACCGCCAAAATCACCCAGAGATACGAATACCATATCATCCAGTTTATCCACTCCATTGCCAATGCCATTTGGAAACGGATCACCACCTCCTGCGGGCAACCATCCGGGATAAAAAGCAGTACCGGAGCCATTCACCAAATCATATTTCCAAAGTGCCCCGGCATTCGTTCCTTTTGGCCACCCGGCAACATACAGCATATCACTATCTTCATCGAGGAACATGTCCCAGGGATCAAACTGATTGTAATTGTCACCTGGCAATTCGGTTGTTGTTTCTATTAAAAACCCCTCATTTGTATTTCTATTTAAAGTCCATATTCCAGTCAATCTTGAACCGACATA
Organism: Bacteroidota bacterium; assembly: GCA_039199635.1. Taxonomy (GTDB): domain Bacteria; phylum Bacteroidota; class Bacteroidia; order Cytophagales; family Cyclobacteriaceae; genus Fulvivirga. The sequence goes on from JBCCSU010000043.1 coordinate 6,036, forward strand.
AACCGTATTTCTTTCATTATCTATGGCCAGGCCATTGTAAATTCCCCCTCCTTCTGTGGGATAATTGACACCTGAATCTACGGTACCATCCGGATTATAGAACCTACCCCGGCTAAGCTGTTGGACCTTGCGACCATCTGACGGTTCTATATTCACGCTAAAATTAGGTTCATAAATAATGGTCACTTCATCCGTGCCCGGACTGCAGCCCGCGTCTGTAGTCGTCCAGCGGAAGGTATACAAGCCCGGTTTGCCTAGTGTGACCTGGCTGGTGGGACTAGTTGGAGCAGCGAAAATGGCCTGTGAGGGACCTGACTCTTGTGTCCATTGCCCGGTGGCTCCGGAGGCAGCCATGGCGGTAGTTTGCGTACAAATGGATTGGTCGGAGCCGGCATTGTTTCCGCTCCCTGGGGCCGGAAGTATCGTAATGCCAAATCCATCTATGGTTTGATAACAACCCGTGATAGGATTAGAAACTCGCACTAGATAGTCACTTGGAGGAATATCGCTGTATATAACACGAGTAGCAGATTCACGATTGAACACCACTTGATCGGAAACATCTGTGGGGCCAAAAAGATCAAATAACTGAAAATCAAAAGCACTGATGTCGGAAATAAAATCAACGGCTATGGTACCGCCTTCTAAGCAAGTTTCATCTGTTGATTCAAAAGAATATTCATTTGAAAGAAAACATGTGGATGATGATGTCACAACAATATCCTCTAATAAAGATGAACATCCATTTAAATCCGTTACAGTTACGCTATAAGTTCCTGCAGGTACAGTTCCAATATGGTCCTCTTGAGCCGGAAGGCCACCGGACCAGGAAAAGGTATACGGAGCTGTACCCCCGGTAACTGTCAGGTCGATGGTGCCGTTAGCAGTGCCGTCATCTGGGTTACTGACATAGTCGAGGACGAATGTTGTAGTTGTATCAATAACTTCTAGGCTAAATAAATAACCCTTTTGAGGGTCACATCCTTGATCTAATATTTGAACAAAGTATAAGTCACCATTTTTGACACCATCAAATGGTATATAAGATTCACCTTGTGAAACACTTTCAAAGAAATAAGGGGAATCGGTTATCAATGGTATTGCTGAAAATGAAAACGGCCCTACTCCTGAGGTAATGTCCACAGTAAGAGTCCCCGATTCACCTGAACAATGTTCATATTCAATAGAAGAATTAAATGTGCAGCCAGGATCTCCAGGTTCAAAAAATTCATCAATTGCGGAACATCCCCGTGAATCCGTAACAATATATTTAAATGAACCAGCTAGATTTCCACCGTAACTTAACTTGTAACGATTAAAATAACTTGTTGGAGTAAATACGGGGAAACTAATTGGAAAATTCCTTACTGTGTATGGCGGAACGCCACCATCTATAATTAACTCTACATCAGTTCTTCTTGGGTCACCACTGTAAGAGACATTAGTACTTAAGTTCAGATCATTACAAGTTAAATTTCCTAAAACTAGCTTATCAAGCTGTATAGAGCAACCCTGACTATCGGTAACAGTCAAATCATAACTGCCAGCCGCCACAATATTGACATGATTTGGGAAGTTTCCTAACCCCCCTGACCATGAGTATGTATACGGTGGGGAACCTCCCGAGACCTGAGTCACAATGGTGCCATCACCATTCCCTGTATCCGGATAAGTCCAGAACCTGTCCAGCTTAAGCCCATCATCTAAATTATGGATTTCGAAAGGTTGGCCTTCAATGACTGAACAACCATCTTGCTGAACTAATACAATGAAATGACCGTCATCAGAATTCTTATTTACAAAGTACTTTATTTGACGATTATCAGCCGATCTATGTTCTGAATAAAAACCTTCCGTTTCGAAACCATCTGATCTTCGATGCACTAAAGTGGCATAAAAATCGCCTTCTATATTTGAAAGGTTTACTGTAACAGAGTGCTCGCATGCATCATCTATTATTTGTTGATCGATGACAATGTCACACGGATCAGGTCCCACAACTTTAATTACCCTGCTATATAGAGTTAATAACGTAGCCCATTCATTTTTAACTACCAGACGGTATTCACCCGCATCACTATTTTCAAAGACCTTAGAGTAGTTTGCGGCAGTTGCCCCAGGAATATTTTCCCATTTGTCTAAAAATCTCCGTTGCCACTGATAAAGATTTCGAGTACCTCCGGTAGGTACGGCTAAATCCATTAGGTCTCCGACATTCAAGTTAATTGTTTGCGTTACACCTATTTCAGCTTGACGGATATAGTTAAATGAATCAAAATTATGCTGATCAATACCCGTATGAAGAGGTTCAATGGAACCAAAATCAAGATTATTGTAATTTATAATAACATCATAGTCCGGTACTCTGGGGGCACTACTAAAATCCGGAACTGAAGTGAATTTATTATGTTGTAACCAAACCCCACTTAAGTTAGGCAAGCTTAAGACACCACTTGGAAAGGCCCCTTCAAATTCGTTGTACTCTAACTGTAGGGTGTTTAAATTTAACATTCCGCCGAAAATAGGAGGAACTACTCCAGAAAAATTATTGAGCCTTATCATAAACCTCCTCATTGCGGTTAATTGGGATAGTTCAATAGGAATTGAACCACTGAGATTATTGTTACTAATGTTCAATTCATAAAGCTTAGATAGATTACCGAATGATGGAGGAATTGCACCCGTAAAATTATTTTCGCTACCCCAGAAGTATTCTAGGTTTATAAGATTTCCAAAATCTGACGGAAATGATCCAGTAAATTGGTTACTTGGAATAAAAAGATGCTCCAACGAGGCAAGAGTGGTTATTTTATCCAAAATGGTACCGGTGAAATTATTACCAGGTAATTGCAGTTGATTTAGATATGTCAGATTGGATATATTGGAATGTATTTCACCTTCCAGATCATTAAAACCCAAATCGAGATATTCTAAAAGTGCTAAAGTATAGAGCTCTGCCGGGATTGTTCCGATTAATGAATTATGATTTAATGAAAGAAATTTAAGTTGTGTTAAATTGCTAATCTCAGGTGGAATTATTCCGGTTAACCCAATATTAGATATGTAAAGGGTTTCCAAATTAGTAAGATTCATATAGTCCAGCGGGAATGGCACGGCTAAAACATTTGGTTTATCGAATACGCTGCTGAGGTTCAGCACTCTCAACTGATTTAAATTAGTTAAAGAACTAGGCAGAGTGCCATTCAAATTATTACCATCTAAAATAAGCTCTACCACATCCCCATTCTCCACGGTAACCCCATACCAGTTGGCCAAGTCGGTGCAGGTGTTCCCTTGAAGCCAATTGGTATTGTTAGTCCAGTTCGCCCCATTCGTAGCGTTGTAAAGGTCAACTAACGCCTGGTATTCCAGGGCATCGGGAACAACCCCACAGTCCGTCTGATATACAAAAATGGACTTACTGTATAGGGTAAGATCGGTCACCCATTCATTGGTTACCACCACCCGGTATTCGCCTATATCCGAGGCTTCAAAAGTAGCCTTTGAAAAGTCAGAGGCGGTAGCCCCGGAGATATCCTGCCAGACATCCTGAGCATCTTTCTTTTGCCATTGATAGAAATTGCGTGTGCCTCCCGTAGTGAAAGGAATGTCAAAGGGGGCCCCTAATACAAAGGCCAGGTTTTGTTCTTCGCCTATTTCAGTTTGAGGGGAGTATGTGAAATTAGAAATATAAGGAGACCCAGGACCATTGAAATTAGGCTCAAGGTCTCCAAAATCCAGCTGGTTTTCTTCTAACCAAATTACGTCCATCGAGACCGAAGAGTAATCAGGAAAACCAGAAATTCGATTATTGCTCAAAGTCAATCCAGACAGATTTGGTAAAAAAGGGAAATTACCACTCAAAGAATTATTATGTAATGTTAATCCAATATCGGAAAGTGCATTTAACTCAATGGGAACTTCTCCAATCAACTGATTATTGGATAAATTGATACTGTTTATGTTGTTAAAGGAGCCAAAGGACGGAGGTATACTACCTGAGAGCTGGTTGTTCGCCAAGCTTAAATAATTTAGATTGACCAAACTCCCTAATTCATTCGGAATATTTCCTGAGAAATTATTACCAGTCAAGTTCAATGTTTGCAGTCCTATTAAATCACCTAAAGTAGGTGGTATATCACCCGATAATTGATTATCAATAAGCTGGATTGAAAGAAGACTTATGAAATTTCCTAAACTACCGGGAAGATTTCCAATTAAGTTATTATCAATAAGTGTTATGTGAATCACATCCCCATTCTCCACAGTCACACCATGCCATGTGGCAAAGTCAGTATTTGTGGTACCGTTTAGCCAATTGGTATTATCCGTCCAGTTGGGGCCATCGGTGGCATTGTAAAGGTCTACCAGGGCCTGGTACTCTACCGCATCGGGTACGTTGCCTTCCTGGGCGTAGGTGGCTGAGGCGAGTAAAAAAGATAAGATGAATACCTTGTGTGGGATAAGGTTTTTGTGAGGAGAAAACAATAAGAAAACGTTCAACAACTTGCAGATTACTTCTCCCAATGACCATAGGGTTCGCGATGACGATTCTTGTTTCCGGAAGATGTCATGCCAGAAGATCAATATTCGGTTTGTTGGATTCAGTTCTTTCATAAGGCGGCAGCATCTATAGTTTCCCAACTGCCTCCACAGTCTATCTCAAAAGAAAGCAGGTAGAGGTCAAGGCTGCCGTTCCGTTCGAAATATATAAAAGAAGCGTTTCTAATTGTAGACTGACGCAGGGTGGTACTGCATCCGGTGGGTACAGCCCCTAAATACCCGGTCATATTCATATTGTTATAGGGTCCGGCTAACGTAAACTCGGTTTGAGAAGACATCGCTGCATTCAAGTCATTGGTGAACGCATTGGACACCCAGCGGGTATCGTCATTCGCGTCGGGCAGACTTATATCCGGGCTGGTGCTGTGGAAAACGGTTTGCCCGGCCTGATCATTGAGGCGGTTATTATTTCCGCTACGTACAATTGCTACACTAGTAAATGATGCCGGCGGAGCAGAAGCGCTGATTTTGGATGGGGTTATGATCACCTCGTCCGTCAAAAAATCGAACCCTCTCACATGGTAATAAGCATCATCACTTATTTGCAGGAGGTCGCCTTTGGTGAATTCGGGAAGCAACTGACAGGACTCGCCATCCGTGAAGTAGATCCTTTCGTCTGCTCCGGAGTTAGCATAGGCCATGGCCGCTTCTATTATGCGCCCTTCTTCATTGGCCATAGGCCCGAAGTTGTCATACTTCCAGGAAGCGGGTATGGACTGCTGGAGGTAGGAACCTACAAACTCATCATAGGAGCGCACAGAAACCGGCTTACCTGTATACTTATCAAAGGCCAGGTTTTCCTGCCTGTGCTCTACCCCATCTTTACAGGTAATGACTTCTTTTACAAACACAGGGTACTTGATCACTTTGGTAGTCACCTGTTTGTAGAGTTCCATGCGGGTATGATTTAAGCTTGGAGCAGCAGTAGCTTGCGGAACAAGTATGGGAATGATAAAGGGGATAATACCCACAGAAACATCAATCTCTATGTTGGCATCGTATTGTTCCTCGACTATCGCCTTGTCGGCAAACGTAATGTCTATTTCTTTACCGAGGTTCTCATAAGTGACTCCCAAGGAAAGGTCAGAGGTCACTGGTATAGCCTCATCCGGTTGGAAGTATTTGTACTCCTGTTCCGTAATTACAGTTGCCGAAGCCAGGTCAGGTGTATAGTCTCCGGTGTAATTAGCTTCTCTTTTGAACTGCCCATGCATATTATTCATCTTGAATACAAAGCCCTGGGTCATCCAAAGGTTATTAACAAATATGTTTACATAGCCAAATGGAAAGGGCACGTAGTCCTTTTTGTCTTCTATTCCAGTCTTAAAAGCTTGAAAAGGCCACTCCCTAGACGTGTGGAACTGCTTAATGTTGAAACCTGTACCGGTTTTTCCGGAGTGAATATTTCGAACCACTACCTGAGAATAACCGATCGAAGCTGCCGGCAAAATGGTTTCACCCAAGGGGCCTTCCGCTTGTTTCTTATCTCTGCCCGAAATAATTCTATCAAACCAATCCCGTTTTTCACGAGCTATGTAATCTACCAGGATATTCTCTTCACGAATAGCGGTAGGTTCGTTAGTAGCTACCCCACTACTTCTGACCGTTTGTGTCAGCGGATCTTCGAACTCATAGAGGTACTCATTACCGTACAATACAGGGTTATTTTCAAGACCTGCGTCATAGGTCAGTAATCGTTTTACACGAATACCGCCTCCCTTTTTACTTACCGGTAACGGTACACGAAAATAGGAAAGACCATTATTAATATCTTGACAGAGGGTTTCCGGAGCAACAATAGACTTGGCCATATTGCCCAATTGCTCTATTACTCCAATGACGTCATTATTTGGATCGATACCGACAGAAGAAGCATCACAATTACCAGACGTATTTAAATTTCCAAGTCGCTGCGTCATGACAAAATCCTTACAGACCTGTTTCGGCACGCGTTTTTCATCATTTGCCAATTGAATGAATACCTTACCATTCTCAACACCCACATCTGTGATATCGACATAACCGGTTATGTATTCACTGTTGCAACTACTAATATCCGGGACTCCTTCACCCATCAGCTTATATAGAAATTTAAAGTATAGTTTATTCTTATCTCGTATGTAACGTTCCCGAATAAGCCGGGCCATAATATCCAGCTCCGCAGCATCCAAATCCAGATCTACATTCGTGTTGAGATAGTATTTGTTAAAAGCTGGAATAGAGCTGTTATCAAGCCGTACCATGGCATGCGCCTCCTGATCTTGCACATAACTGTAGTCGTCCTGCTCGTATTGCACATGTATTTCTCCTCCGCTGGGTAGTGTTATGGTCTTCAACTGCCAGGCGGCAGGATCAAATGCCGGATTGTCCTTTTGATCTACCCATGACCGCATCTCGGCATATCTGGAAGCCCCGTCAAATTGATAATTGCCCCACGGATCTATATTTAATGGATCATAATCCGGGTTTTGCTGTGCCATTGTGTACTGCTCCAGCTCAGTCTTAATGGATTGATACTTTACAGGGTAAGTAGCTTGAGTATAGGTATAATCAAACCGATAAGGACTGATCCGGGCTTCGGCAATACCATCATACTCGAACCACAGTTTTTTAAGTGTTAAACGACCAGAGGTTGAATTTGGTGTATTATTGATCAGACTGTAGTCGTAATCAAAATGCACGGTTTTTAGCGGACGTGCACCATTTTTCGCATAGATATTTCCATCTACTTTCTTTGTATCGCCAAGTGCGTAAACCTCTATGCGATCCAGCTTTTTAAGAGAGGTTGTACCCTTCGCATTACGATTGGTTATAGCATCACCAGCGGCCTCTGTTCCATCATTTCTATTGGATGTTACAAAAATTGCGGCATGGGTTTTCGTTTCTATAGACTGTAAATAGTATAGCTCCTTTTCCCCCTCACTATAACTGCCAAGATCATCTTTAGGATCAGACATAGAGTTTCTGCTATAGGCTAAGCCGGTGTATGGCATCCGCCATTGATACCAATCTGATGAGCTCCCACCCGCATGCCTTGCATAGTTAAACCGGGTATACCCTCCCATATCATCATATGTCGGCCCGTCAAACGTGCGGTCTACAAAATCAGGTGTCGTAATTTCGGTCAGCAAATATGCGGTGGCATAGGCCGCATCACGTTCCTCTCCGAGTTTCGTTTTATTGTCCTTGTAATGAACAAGAAAATTATCATCGACAGATGAAGCAGGTGCATTTTGTAATCCAAACTGCAGGTTTTTTTCTTTTCGCGAATGAACAGGTAAGCCATAGACATACCGGCTCCCGGACTCATTGAATATGGCCATTTCACCAATGCCATCGCCCAGGTTATCGCTTTCGGCAGACCTGGCTTCATTGGCAGCCCTGAAAGTATCATCACGCAATGAATATCTTTTGTAAGGGTTAGCTTCTGTTCTGGAGGCTTCAATTTGAGAATTTGTATGATATCCGATGAAGGAAGACCGCTCAGCAGGTTGACCGTTATTCATAACCTCAACCCCGGAAGGCAAGCTTGGGTTAAAACTCTTCACTCCGGGTGCACCGCCCCCACTAATACCTGCCCATATCGGTTCTTCCTGTGTTGAATGCAGCCAACTCCCGGCAGGATCATTACTAAATTTAAAAAAAAACGTCTATTTGATCTTCTGCCGATGAGAATCGGGAAGCTCCATCCATCCACCCCCGGGATGTAATGGCTGAAAATCCAACCCCGCCATCAATACCTCCGCCCCAATTGAAACCCGCTTCAAGTTCGCCACCAACGTTAATAATGGTCGTCTCGCTGACTACGCGATTAGGTTTGAAATGTCCGATCTCCTTATGTTGCAAACGAAATCCGCCGGCCATTCCTTCTCCTGTAGCCATGAAGTAGTCGGCATTGTTATAAGGAATTCCAATGAAAACATCACGTTTTTCAAATGGCGTCTCTTTCTCCATATGATAATCCATGATACTTTCATCATCGGCACGATTTGAATACATAAACCCGTAGGCGTTCAGGTCTTTTTCTTCGTTGTATACCTGAACAGCAACATTACCAAACAAATTACCTGATAAGCCTGCTTCAAGGAATGTGGGAGTCAAATTTAATCCCAAGGAGCCATTCACCGAACCCCCTACGTAATCTGCCATTGACGAAGATCTCACAGCGGATGAATAACTGTAAAAACCATAGTTACTTCCGATCAGGTTTAAATTAGAACCAGTACGGATCCTCGCTTCTTTCACCGCCTGCCTAACTGTTTCCCTACTTATCGTATTTAGTCCTTTGCCGGCAACTTTTTTGTCAGCCTTTTCAGCTTTATTTTTTAAAATTGAAATAAATGCAGACGGACTAACATTCAGCGAAAAACTACCTTCACCATTTGAAACATTATAACCAAGGTTAACAACACCCTTACCCAATGAAAGACCGACGCCAGCATTATATCCAAAACCTACATAGTTATTGTACCTTAAGGACGCCTGGCCCTGCACCGGCACGTCAATACTAAAGGCCTCTCCACTCACATTGACACCTACAGTGACCGTCCAGTTATTCGGCACTTTGTTATGATATTTTACTTCTTTGCCGTTATAGTCATCCGGAAAACCCCTGGTGTTCCTGTTTATCGCACCGGGATTTAATGTCCAGCCATATCCCACCCAACTGGCTTCTTCTTCCGGGCTGGTACCACTGTGGTAGGAAAGTGACATGGCATAACCACTTCCATGGGGGCCAGGCACTTCAATGACAGGTAAATTATAAGTAAAGTCTCCTGTGAATTCGTTGACCATATTTGTGGTGGCCACCGGCTCAAAGCTGGAAAACTCGGGCTGTGCCGGCCCGGAGGTAAGGGCCCAGACTGCGGTGGGTTCTAAAATGTAACACGCCATATTCAGTAATAGAAATATGGCGATAGCCTTACGATATTTTAGTCTTATAATCATTCTTAGCCAAAGGTTAGCCTTGGAATATTCGTGATATCTTCAATTTCATAGGTAAAGTGGTTTACACCGGAGCCCCAGAAGGGGTCTTCGAACGTTAACTTTACTTTGCTTTTGCTATTGAGAAGCTCCTCGTTTTTTTTCTCGAAAGCCACATGCAGAATTACCTTATTACTTAGTTCGTTGTATCCTTCAAAGTGTGTCAAAAGAACTTGCGACTCCTGATCATCTATGGCCAGCCTAAGCATTTGACCCGCATTGAAGCTTAGCTGATTCACACGCTGCTTATAGTCCGGATATGAACCAATGCCCCACCATAGGAGATTTATATCAGGATTTTTAGCGCTTATAGTGATCTGAAAATTCAACGAGTTACCCAAAGAGGCACGTAAGGAGTCTACCGATTGCAAATCGTAACCTTGATCAGGAGCAAGTGACTTATAAGCTATAAAATCCGATGGCTGAAAAGTAGCTGCAATATTAATGTTCTTGCTCTGTCTGGTCTTATGTAAGCCATTGGCCTCTTTTGCGATCCAGGCGGTGTACTCATTCCAGCTCAGCTCAGCCGGGTTTTGTGAGCACCCGAAAGTCAAAATAGATAGTAATATAATAGCCGCCAACCTCATTCTCCGTGGTAGTTTTTATTCAGTGCATCGAGTAACTGATCCGTTATATCAAGGGTTTCACTTCCATACAGTACGCTTCCGGATAGTGTAGTCCCTAAGATGATATCATAGCCATGTTTTTGACTATACTCCTCAACAAAAACATTAATCTGATCCAGACTCGCCTGCATCATTTCCTCGTTAGCCTGTTTGATCTTATCACTTATAGCCGAAGCGTAACTTTGAAGCTGGCGTTCTTGCTTAGAAAGGCCCTCTTCTCTTTGTTGGCGCTGCGCAACGGAAAGGGCCGGGTATTCTTGATTATACCAGTTTACGGCCCGTTGAAAATCATATTTTAACGTATCGACATTGGCCTGCCATTGCTGTTTTTGATTATTGAATTTGGTCATGGCTTCTACCGTACCCTCATACTTATAAATGATATCCTGAGACCGAACAAAAGCTATCTTTGGTTTATTGAGGTAGCTGTTTGCAATTAATGAGCCGCCTACAGAAAGCAAAATCACCATCATCCCAAATAAGAGCGTGCTACTTTTTATTTGCATTCCAACGTCCCTCCATTAACTACTTGTAGGATCTTGTTGTCTACTGCTGCCTGGTTTAGAATTACCACTTCGCCATCGACCGTTAACTTAGCCTGATTGCCAGAAATTAAAAGTAAGGTTGAGCTACCTGCAGTAATTTTTACGCCGCGGCAATCAACGGGAGCAGTCACTTCAATTTGATAAGCACCAATTTCCACATGGTCAAATTGAGTAGGCACTTGACTATCTGTAGTTCCGCCATCTGTTAAAGACCAAATCGTAGGATCCGACCAATTACCATCAGCAATAGCATAAAAAGTATATGAAATAGGAGGGTTTTCCACCGTTATAACATCCGAATAGTCAGATGAGGCAGGGCCATTTACAGCTTTAACCCTGTAATAGTATGTAGTCAACGGCATGGCGTCATTATCTGTAAAAGAGGTTATATCCGAACCCACTGACCCGATAGCTGTAAAACCGGTCATAGGATCTAAACTTCTTTCTATCTCAAAACCAGTTTCGTTACTAGAATTATCAGTCCAGGTGAGGGTGATTTGACCGGACGCGGACGCGGCGGTGAAATTAGAGGGGGGCAATAGCATTACTTCCTCTATAACCATTGCATTTAAGTATGCCACTATGGAAGATCCCTTGGAAATAGTCACCGGTAGCGTACCATCCGCGTTAGACCGTAAACTGTCCAGCCGCACCGTATTACTGCTGTTAAACTCTGCCTGAAGTTGAGCACTTTGGCCACCTGCACTGTACTCTGCCGTACGGTCGCCTGACTTATCACGGCTACCGAAAAACTCCAGGTTATACGTAGCAGCGGTATCCAGTCCGCTTAGGGTGATCGTCTCAGGCCCCACATCAGTCCATAAATAAGACGATCGAACAACATTGGGGTAGATACCGGTCAACATTCCACCGGAAGACTTGACTCCACTCCAGTCGGTAGCAAATGACAGGGTAATACCGGTAGCAGACCTTGATGGTCAAGCAAGTCACCCGAGCTGATGCCACTTAGACCTGTACTGGAAAAATGGTTCCAGGGGGTTGGTGAAGAGGAAACTAAGACGTCCGTAAAATTGATGTAGATCCTGCTGGTATCTATTACTCCTTCAGAAGCTAAACCTGTTGTCAAACTCGCTTCATTACTAGGTAAGGATAAGGTAAATCCATTGGAAAGTTTATATGCCAGTACACGATACTCATAAGTAGTATTGTAGGGCAAGTCGCTATCAGAATAGGACGTACTACCCAAAGAAAGGTCCGCGATCTCTGCATAGGTAACCGCTCCTAATTCTCTACGCTCTACTTTAAAGCCCGACTCATTGGATGACCTATCTTCCCAGGAAAGGTCAACCTGGTTTGACAACGATAGGGTTGCGGTTAATGTGCCTGGCGCTAAAATGACATCCACATTCTTCTCAACCACTTCCAGAACATTGATATAACCAAAGTTGGATCCTATCTGAACACCAAATTCAAGGATAATCTCGTTGTTGGTATCCGGAAGAACTTCCGCAAAGGTTATGGTAGTGGTGCTGTTGTTCTCGGCATCTAAAGTTTGGGTAACCCCATTAATCCGGTAGGTGCCCACACGCCTTCCGTCACTCGCTACTCGACTCCCAAATATTTTAATATCATACCCCTTGGTAGGATCTAAACCGGTAAGCTTATAGATCCCTCCCGGGCCGTAAGCAAAATAACTATCTGAATTCGCGGTAGCCGGATAGCCAAGCGCTGCTCCATCATACCCTACACTGTTATACCCTACACCGTTACCATATCCATTATCAGCTTCAGTCACTACTTCCAGACCTATGGAACTGCTTACACCTTCCGTATCTATTAAATCTGATATCGTAACACCGCTGCTTTGTTCTACGGTCACATTATTCCAATTCCCCGAAGTAGGTATGGAAGGATTACCCAGGTCAATTAAATAGGTGGTGGTTGAATCGGTAGGTAGCTGCGATGCCCCGAGTACCATGGCGTTTATGTAGCCCAATGGAGACCCCGCCGCTTCACTTAGTTTAATTTCTAATTCGCCAATAGCGTCTGGGGACAGATCAGATAAGGTAACTGTTTGAATATTGTTACCTTGTACGTCCAACGTAGCGCTTTGACCATTTACAGTATAAACTGTAGAACCATTGTCCAGAACTCCGTTCCAAATACTGCTACCAAAAAAGATGAGATCATAATTACCACTCGGGTCTAGTCCGCTCAATTCTAAGGTTACCGTATCCGGAACTCCAAAATATCCAAAATAGTAGTATTCTTCAATTACAGCATCAGGGTAAATACCTGAGTCATCCCCTGTAACTGCACCATCATTAAAAACCGGATCGTAGGTCCCGGACCAGTTTGAAGTGATCTCTAAACGTATGCCAGTGTTTGACCCTGTAGCATCTAACAAGTTCTCTAAATATACCCCCTGCGCAGGAACACTTAACGTGTTGTTCCAGGGTGATGGCGCCTGGTTATTTAAACCGAAGTTTACATAAACACTTGAATTAGTTTGGGAAAAGGGTGTGGGTACCGCCAGCTCATCTGTATAATTTGAACCTCCACCAGAATTTACAGCCTTCACGCGATAATAATAGGTGGCTCCTGAAGAAAGTCCTGTATCGGTATAGGTAGTTACATCTGGTCCGGTGCTATGCACTAGTGTATAGCCACTCCCTAAAATAGTACTTCGTTCTATTTCAAACCCCGTTTCGTCAATAGAGTTATCCGACCAAATTAGCGTTGCGCTCGCGGGAGTAATAGCAGATACTTGTAATAACGAAGGAGCATTAGGCAAACCAGAAGTTCCAGGATTATTAACACATAAAGTAAAAGTACCCCGATGTGACTGATTTGCTCCATTGTCAACATTAATATAATACCTTTCACCTTGTATTAAATTGCTGTACATTAATTGGATATCAGTCGTTGACCCGTTGTCGTCGCTGACTAAAGCATTGAGTGATACATCATGTAGGGCAGCTTTAGGATATAGTAATGAGCCCTCGTCGGCCCCGGTTTTTAGATCAATCGTAACGCTTGGGCCATTGGCAAGAAAGGTAAACCAAACATTGGCGCTGGGGCCGTTTAACCAGGAAGCCGGCTTTGCGCCATCCGGTGTACCTATTGTGGTTGTAAACGCTTCTAAAGGAGAGCAGTACGAATCTAAGTCGTTTAAAGCTATAGCTGATGAAGAATAATCATGAGAAGTCTCGTTATCAATACAAAGAGTGAAGGTTCCTCGATGCCCGTTATTGGCACCATTGTCAATATTGATATAATACCAGCTTCCTATAACCAATCCTTGGTGACTTAGACCAACATCTGTACGTTGTCCATCAGAATTAATGCTAACCAGTTCCACAAGTGAGGCATTATGTAAAGACAATTTAGGATAGAGCAGGTCACCTTCCACACCATCGGTCTTGAGGTCCAGAGACACTTCACTAGTCGTAGCCTGAAATTTAAACCAAACATTGGCATTAGGGCCATTTCCCCATTTGGATGGTTTAAGGCCATCCGGGGTGCCTATACGTGTACTGTAAGCTCCTAATGGCGAACAATTATCATTTACATGTAAGACCTCAACGGCGCCTGATGGATAGTCTTGAGAAGCAGCATTATCCACACATAAAATAAAACCTCCTTCATGTCCATTATTCAAACCGTTTGATACATTTATAAAGTACCATTCACCGATTATGAGTGTTGTATGGCTTAACCCTACACCGTTTGCTATACCATCGTTGCCAACACTCACTATTTCGTTTAGCAAGTGATCATGTAAGGCCAAGCGGGGGTATTTTAAACCACCATCGGGAGTAACAAGAATTGATACTTCAGACATCGTTGCCTGAAACTTAAACCAAACGTTAGAATTAGGTCCATTAGACCATTTACTTGGTATTGCTTCATCAGGTGTTGCACCTAAAGTACTAAACTCACCAGAAGAAGAACAGTAACTGTTTATAGATAGCGCTATAGCGTTGGCAAAATCATCATTGAGAGGCTGCGAGAAGCTGTCAAAACCAAACAACAGCAGCGCAAGAAGAGCGGAGAGTGAGGTAATTACACGCAAGTTTCTTATAAGAAAGGCCAAGGTTAACTATAGCAATATTTACAACGAAAATCACTTCAAACTTAAACCATAAAATAACAAGAGAACTACTTAACATGGCACCAAAAAGCACATTGTACTTTATTATTTATGCCTATAATTATATTTTCAAGGAGCGCTTTTTGAACTCTAAGCTTGATTGAAATAGTTGATTTTAAACAAAAATATTACATTCATTTGTGTAAGACTCAAAATTAATTTAAACATTTTCAGCCTTGGTTTGTTTAATTTCGTCGAACTAAAACCTAGTACTTTCTATTCAAAATCTCGCCTAGTATTATAGCCTTTCTAGGACCGTCCTCTTCTCTGAGAAAAGTCAGGAATTCACTCTCCTCCTTTTCTTTTTCGAAATCGTCATACCCCCTGAAGTGGGTAAATTTTCCGGTATGCCGATCGTCCTTTGTTTTTGATTGATAGGCTTCGGCTTTCCTTAGTGATTCCTGGTAGCGCTGCTGTATTTCATCGTCATTGTATTCAACCGTAACCGGTTTTTTTTCAATTTTTTGAGGTTTGAAAGTCTCTTCTGGTTCAACCTCTGTCGAATCCTCTCCCGTAAATTCTTTTAGCAGCTCTTCAAAAGTAACTGTAGGCTTCTGAGAATCTGATTCAGACTCCGTGGGCGCCTGCGTTTTGGGATTCTTCTTTTTTGCTTTTAAAAACCGGCTAAATATGCCGAAGGCAATGATAAGAATATAAACCAGCAGTTGAATGTCATCCATGGTAAACAAAAATATGATTTAATCAGGCAATTAACAATGGCTTGGAGCGAAGGGCAGAGGGCGAAGGGCTTAGAGCGTAGGGTGTAGTGTTTAGGGTGAGGCTAGTGACCGGCAGCTGGTTACTAGTGGCTTGTAGCTTGCGGCTCGGAGCATAGAGCTTAGAGTTTAGGGTTTATGGCGTGGTGTTTAAGGTGAGGCTTGCAGCCGGTGCGTTGGCTTGGACATGTAAAGAAGCCTGAGATGAAAGACTGTCGGTTATCTGTTGCATAATGACCTTTAAAAATAATAAATTTGAGCCCTTTTCATTTATTCAAACGAGGGTTCGATTCTATGCAGCTAGCTAAGCTTGAAATCAAAGGGTTTAAGAGTTTTGGTGATAAAGTTACCATTAACTTTGACGAAGGGATTACCGGTATTGTTGGCCCTAATGGCTGTGGCAAATCAAATATCGTTGATTCCATTCGGTGGGTTTTGGGAGAGCAGAGTAGTAAGACGCTCCGCTCCGAGAAAATGGAAAATGTCATTTTCAATGGTACCAAGAAAAGAAAACCCACACAGCTGGCAGAGGTGTCCCTAACATTTAATAATACCAAAAACCTATTACCAACAGAGTATTCGCAAGTGACTATTACCCGGCGCTACTATCGTAGCGGTGATAGTGAATACCTACTAAACGGTGTAACATGCCGACTTAAGGACATTGCTAACCTGTTTCTTGACACCGGAATTGCTTCAAACAGCTATGCCATTATAGAATTAAAAATGGTGGATGACCTGCTAAATGATAAGGACAATTCAAGAAGAGGGCTTTTTGAAGAAGCCGCGGGTATCTCAAAATTCAAGAAACGAAAAAAGGAAACTCTCAAGAAGCTTTCAGATACCGATGCCGATCTCGACCGGGTTGAAGACTTACTTTTCGAAATTGAAAAAAACATGAAGTCGCTGGAGCGGCAAGCGAAGCAAACCGAAAAATACTACAAACTAAAAGAAGAATATAAATCGTCAAGTGTTGATCTGGCACGATTAACTGTTGGAAATTACACTTCCAGCTATCAAAACCTGACAAAGCAAATTGAAATAGAGAACGACAAGAAAATAAACCTAAATAAGCAAGTACAAGAAAAAGAAGCAGAATTGGAAAAGGCCAAAGCCGATTTAATAATAAAAGAAAAGACCTTGGCCAGTCGTCAAAAAGCGCTTAATGAACATGTAGCTAAAATCCGGCAATACGAGAGTGAGAAAAAAGTAAAGAACGAGCGGCTCAGATTTTTGAATGATAAATCAGAAAATCTTAAAGATCAAATAGACCAAGATAAAAAGAGTAATGAAAGGGCTGCCTTCAGTATTGAAAGTTTAAAACAGGAAATGTCATCGGCTGACAAGCAACTTCTGGA